>DAOQGS010000110.1:0-8647 GCA_035338675.1 Cellvibrionaceae bacterium | reverse complement strand
GCCACCGGGGAGATTAAATAACTCACGGTGCCCGCCAATTCAGCAAAACTGATAAACGATTTTTTCGGCATGGGTTCGAGCATGATGGTGTTAATAACCTGGTCTTCTGAAATTCCGTGCTGAGCCGCTTGCTGGCTAATTTGCTGCTCAACTAAAGCGGTTTTGACATAAGAAGGGCAAATTGAATTGATCGTAATATCAAACTCGGCGGTTTCCAGGGCAACCACCTTAGAAAACCCCACCATGCCATGTTTAGCTGCCACATAGGCACTTTTAAATGCGGAAGCCACCACCGCATGGATGGAGCCGATATTAATAATACGGCCGAAATTATTGGCCTTCATGGCGGGTAAAAATGCGCGGGTGAGCATGGCGGGCCCAACTAATAACACGTCGTTTAACAGCCGCCACTTTTCCACCGGGAAATCTTCCAGCTTGGCAACATGCTGCAAGCCCGCGTTATTAATTAACACATCCACACGGGCAAATTTAGCTTGGGTTTTTTCAATATCCGCTTGGGATGCGACATTGAGCGCCCAGGCTTCCACGCTATAGCCTTTAGCCTGCAACTGCCCTACGGCCTGCTCGGCCGCTGTTATATTCAGGTCACTGAGAATGACATGGTGGCCCTCACTGGCTAAGTGTTCGCTGATGGCAAAGCCAATGCCTGAGGCGGCGCCGGTCACTAATACAACGCGGGATGGTGCAGTCATGGTGTGCTCCTACCGTTCGAGTTGGTGGATGGTGGTTTGTACCCAGGCGGCAAGTTTCGCAGGCTGTAAAGGCTTTAATAGATCCGCAGGCGCGGGCAATAAATCCCACTGCACCGTCCAACTGCTGCTTTGGCCTGCCGCCAGGGTTTGATAAGCGCCCTGCTGCTCCACCTCAATGTAGGGATGGGCTTTATCGCCGTGGGCATAGATTTCAATTTCCGCCTCGCCGGGGGCTTCCTTTTCGTTGGGCACCGGCGGAAAGCGCTTAAGCAACAGCAACCCATTGTGCACATTCGCCAACCAACCTTCGCTATCACTGGCGAAGGCTTTTTGGTTCTCGCCGCGCTGCTGCTCAACCTTATATTCATGCCACCAACAGGCACCGTCGTGGCTTAGGGCCAAGGTGGACTGCACCTGCGGAGTAGATTTGCCGAGGAAAAAAGTAACGCCGCCGCCTACCCGCGTAATCTCCCAGGGCGCCAAACTCAATACGCCTTGGCTGATATTGGTGTGGGTATATTCCACTGCGAAGCCGTGGCCATGGGCATAAATGCGTTTTTGCACTTGCAGATGGGTTTGCGGGCAAATGCCACTTTTAAGCACCAGCTCCGTGGCACTGTGCTTCACCACTGTGTAGGGGTTTTGATCCAACACCGCCGGTGGTGGCCAACCCCAGGAGGATTGGGGACTCGGCCAGAAGGTGGAGCCCCAGGCGGGCTTGCCGGTAAATAAACTGTTTTTGTCTTGATAGGAAAATTCGGTAATGCGGCCGCCGGTGGCGGCGTCAACGGCCAAACTTAAGGGGCCATTTTGTATTCGCAGCATAGTGCGCGTCTCAAGGCTAATTAAATGAGGGCTGCCAGTATACACAATTGCTGCACAGCGACAGATGGTGGTTGAACTGAAAACACTGTATCAACGGCTGCGAAAAGTATTACAAGTAATCTTTTCCGCAACCGCCCAAACATGCGCTGTTGCTAATCTCAACCTGTATTCAACCGAAATGCCTTTAAATTGCCAGCCATATGTACCGGCGTGAATTAATTGGCGAATCAGCTCAGGTTGCCGGTAAGAATTTTCGAAGCAGGCGGCTGCAAAGCGACCATAAGCCAGTTACACTAGCGCGCTTTTTTATCCGGGCGGCCGGCCTTTCACAGCTGGCCGCTTTTTTTAGCCTTCATCCCAAGCGGAGCCGACCCATGAAATTTGGTCACTTTGATGACAACGCGCGTGAATACGTAATCACCAACCCGAAAACCCCCTACCCCTGGATCAACTACCTCGGCAACGAAGACTTCTTCGGTTTGGTATCCAACACCGCCGGTGGTTACACCTTTTACAAAGACGCCAAATTTCGCCGTTTAACTCGCTACCGCTACAACAACGTCCCCGTGGATAACGGCGGTAAATACTACTACATCAACGACGGCGGCGATGTGTGGAACCCAGGCTGGAAACCGGTTAAAGCTGATTTAGAAAGCTACAGCTGCCGCCACGGTTTGAGCTACACCCGCATCACCGGCAAGCGCAATGGCGTTGAAGCCGAAGCTCTGTACTTTATCCCCCTGGGAACCTGGGCGGAAATTCAAAAAATTAAACTCACCAACACCACCAGCGGCGTGAAAAAACTCAAGCTGTTCTCGTTTGCTGAATGGTGTTTGTGGAACGCGGAAGATGACATGACCAACTTCCAGCGCAACTTCTCCACCGGTGAAGTGGAAATTCAAGATTCCGTTATTTACCACAAAACAGAATTTAAAGAGCGCCGCAACCACTACGCGTTTTTCTCTGTAAATGCCCCTATTCAAGGTTTTGATACCGACCGCGAAACCTTCATGGGCTTGTACAACAACTTCGACCGCCCAGACGCCGTATTCGAAGGCAAGCCGCGCAATTCAGAAGCCCACGGTTGGAGCCCAATTGCCTCTCACTACATCGAAGTGGAGTTGGCCCCAGGTGAAAGCCGCGAGTTTGTATTTGTATTGGGTTATATCGAAGTGCCCAAAGATCAAAAATGGGAGAGCAAAGGTGTAATTAACAAGGCACCTGCTAAAGAAGTCATCGCCCGTTTTGACACAGTGGAAAAAGTTAACGCCGAATTAGAAAAACTCAAAGAATTCTGGGGCAATTTGTTATCCACTTACACCGTAAACTCCGGTGATGAGCGCTTGGATCGTATGGTCAACATCTGGAACCAATACCAGTGTATGGTCACCTTTAACATGAGCCGCTCCGCCTCCTTCTTTGAATCGGGAATCGGCCGCGGTATGGGTTTCCGCGACTCCAACCAGGATTTAATCGGCTTCGTACACCAGGCTCCCGAGCGCGCCCGTCAACGTATCATCGACATCGCCTCCACCCAGTTTGAAGACGGCTCTGCCTACCACCAGTACCAACCGCTCACCAAGCGCGGCAACAATGCCATCGGCGGTAACTTCAACGACGACCCACTCTGGTTGATCCTCTCCACCACCGATTACATTAAAGAAACTGGCGACTTTTCGATCCTCGATCAAATGGTGCCTTACGACAACGACGACAGCAAAGCCACCACCCACTTTGAGCACGTTAAGCGCTCCTTCTACCACACGGTAAACAACCTCGGCCCCCACGGCCTGCCGCTGATTGGCCGCGCCGACTGGAACGACTGTTTAAACCTCAACTGTTTCTCGGAAGAGCCCAACGAGTCTTTCCAAACCACTGGCAACAAAGTTGGCCGCACTGCGGAATCTTTGATGATTGCAGGCTTGTTTGTGTTATACGGCAAAGAGTTTGTGAAGCTGTGTAACCAAATTGGCAAAACCGGTGAAGCCTTGGAGGCCCAAGGCCACATAGACGCTATGATTCAAGCCGTAAAAGACCACGGTTGGGATGGCGAGTGGTACCTGCGCGCCTATGACTACTACGGCAAAAAAATCGGCAGCAAAGAAAACGAAGAAGGCAAAATCTTTATCGAAAGCCAAGGCTTCTGCGGCATGGCCGGTATAGGTTTGGAAGACGGCATGGTGCAAAAATCCATGGACTCGGTAAAAGAGTGGTTGGATACCCCTTACGGCATCGTGCTGCAACAACCTGCCTTCACCAAGTACTACATTGAATACGGCGAAATCTCCACCTACCCCGCCGGTTACAAAGAAAACGCCGGTATCTTCTGCCACAACAACCCCTGGATCATGATCACCGAAACCCTCATCGGCAACGGCGACCGTGCATTCGAGTACTACAGCAAAATCGCCCCAGCTTTCTTGGAAGAGATCAGCGATCTGCACCGCGTAGAGCCCTATGTATACGCGCAAATGATCGCCGGTAAAGACGCCTATAAACCCGGCGAAGCGAAAAACTCTTGGCTTACTGGTACTGCAGCCTGGAACTTCGCAGCTATTACCCAATATATCTTGGGTGTGAAGCCAGACTACAACGGCCTGGGTATCAACCCCTGTATTCCAAAAGGCTGGAAAGGCTTTAAAGTCAGCCGTAAATACCGCGGCGCCACCTACAATATCGAAGTGAAAAACCCTAATGGTGTAAGCAAGGGTATAGCTTCTATTACTGTAGATGGCCAAGCGGTGCAGGGTAATGTGTTGCCTTTATTGGCAGCGGGCTCTACCGGTAATGTGGTAGTTACTCTGGGTTAATTGGTTTTTTAGGTTGGTTTAAAAACCCCTGCAGGGCTTGGCTTTGTGGGGGTTTTTGCTTTAATGTCGGAAACACGAATACAGGCTCTAGAAAGGCATCTTGCACGCGGCCCCTAAGAATGGATTTGATTTCGCCTTAAAATATCACTTGCACATATGCGAACGTAAGCCCTAAAACAAGCATGTAAGCTGGTTGCGATTGCCAACCAATTTATATTACCGAAATATACCCATGAAAATAATGCATCACCTATAATCAGGAAAAAATCAGGATACACACATGTACGAGAGAATTAAAAACTTTCTTAGCAACCCCATATACAACCTCCTAATTGGAATCCTGATTGCCCTAATTTTTTACTTGCTTGCTGATAAAAAGCAAGATATTAGCTACTCAGTATCAAATGAAGAAATAATTGCATCCCCCACCTCAGCCTCACCCGATCTTTCTTTTATTTGGAAAGGAAATCGAATCAACAAGGAACTCAAGCGATTCAAAGTAGCGGTTTGGAATAGCGGTAACACATACATCGACAGAAATATGCTCTCTACAACTGAGAAACTTAGAATAAAAATTGAAGGCAGTGATTCGGAGATTTTAGAACTGAATATTTCTTCTACTTCCCGGCCGTCACTTCACATCCGCGCCGAACTCAACCATGAGGAGCAAGCAGTCACTCTCTCTATAGATGGGGACGATGGACTAGAACAAGGCGATGGCTTTGTTGTTTCAATGATTTACACAGGTTCGCCAAAGCCAAAAGCCACACTTGAGGGACGAATAAAGGGTATTAACAAGGAATTCACCTACACAAATTGGAGTGAAATAAACAATGGGATCGCCAAAAACAAAAAATGGGCAATTGCTATTGCTTTATTTTTTCTTCTAAACGCAACAACTCTTTTAATTACATCAACACAAAAATTATTAAACAAACCGAAGCTCAAATTATTCTTCTACGACACCGCTGGCATTTTAATTGGCATCGGACTTTTTTATTCATCTATAGCACTTTTAGCAATGCTTTTTACCTCTGTCTACTACAACCTAAAATGGGTAACATAGCTGTACGCACAACCTAGCTCGTTGGGCAGCTCGTAGGTTGGGCAGTAATGCCCAACATTCTATTTATCCGCCAACCCATATTAATTTTTAACCCTAAACGCCAAACAAAACCTGCCAATTACAGGCAATTCTGCAATAAAACCGTCAATCTGTTGGGCATTACTGCCCAACCTACGAATATTTTTTAACCACTTCATTTCGTATTATCACCTGCACAGCTAGGAACTATGCAACGCTGTTTGCCATTTTTTATTATCACAAATACCATCGCGCCCTTTGCGAATACTCGCTGCCGACTCAGCTTATTTTACGCTTCGGTTAAGTAAGTAGTTTGGTGGGCAGCTTGTTGCCCACCAAACTACTTCAAGCATCGCCTGTATTTCGACTCGTCGAAATTTAAGCAAATGGTGGGCAAGCAAGCTTGCACACCCTACAAGATATCGCCCGAGAATTGCCGCGACCAGTTTGGCGATCGACTTTAATATGACCGGCAATGAATTAGGCAAGGGCGATACATAGCCACCCACCCAATCAACCCAGCAATCCCGAGCCTAGCTGGCGCCGAACAAGCACAGATACTCAAGCCCTCCACCTAGCCCCTCCCATTGCTACACAATCCGCGCTTTTGACAGCACACCAGTGCGCATAACCTATACGCATACACAGTGAGATTACAATTATGCTTCCGCTTTACGAACCTAATGCACCTAAAAAACCTACCAACTTGAGCTAACAGCGACTTATTAAAAAAGGCCAAGGCGCTGGACATCAATCTTTCCGCAACCCTAGAACAAGCGCTCACAGCGCAGTTGAAGGCGAAGCAGGCGCAACTTTGGCTGGAGCAGAATAAAGATGCGATCGCTGCCTATAACCAATCGGTTGATGAACAGGGGGTATTTAGCGATGGGCTTAGGAGTTTTTAATCGTGCAATTCATTATTTACCAGAATAAGAATGCGTAAAGTGAAAAAGAGTTTCCATTTCTACTGGACGTTCAAGCGAACCTACTGGATTCATTGCAAACCACAGTTTTGGTACCACTTAAAAACTTGAACCGAATAGAGATAAACTTTTTACCCGATTAACACCCATTAAACATTGAAAGTGCAGCCTATCTTATGCTTACGCCTCAATTGGCGGGTATTCCGCGCAAAGAACTCGGTAAAGCTATTGCATCAGCTGAATACGCAAAAGGCGAAATAATTAATGCGTTGGACTTCCTGCTTACGGGCATCTAGGCCTGTCACTCGTAATGCGCAACCTGGCTTAAATTTGTACGTACCTTGGTGCGCCGCTCTGAGGAGTGACGCAGCAAGGGACGCTTTGTATTTAAATGCATCTATACATCAAGCAATGCTGACACGGCCTGAATATTATTAACCCGCACCGATGCGCATAATTACTTCGCCAAAACCACAGCACCAAGGCGCTGCAAGCAACAATTACCATTTTAGGTAATATTCACATTGCCCCCTCTCCACAACCAAGCTACCCTCAGGCGACATTTACCTGTGCTTAGCACAGCGCTTCAACACTTTTATTTGCTCAATATTACGAGGAATGAATTATGAAATTGCACACAAATTTCGCCCGAGCAAATGGCTCTAAAAACACCGCACAGTATTTATTAGCCCGAGGCTTTGGGCTGTGGGCTTTAGTTGCAGCGCCGGTTTACGCCGCATTGGAGGATGATGTTGTAGGCCGTTGGAAATTGGTGTCACACCTTGTCACTTTTGATGGGCAGACTTTTGATTCCCACCAGGCGTTATTACAACAACGCCCCTGCGCCGCCGACATTGTGTATGAAACTAATAGGGATAAAACCTATCGGCTAAATGCCGCCGCCAGTAGCTGCGATGAGAAATATAAAAAAATGCAGGAAAAACTCTACGCCAAAACCCAATGGAAATTAGACGGCGCTACGCTGACAACCTCAGCAACTCATTTTGCAGTGGGGCAGTCTTATACGGTTTCCGTTGCGGGGAAACAAATGGTGTGGGTGGGTAAGGATGGCCAGGGGACACTAACCTACCAGCGCCAATAAATTCCTTACAATACCAACACTATTTTATGAACGCTCAATATCCTGCCACTGCGCCAGATTATTCTGGCGTAATTCTTCCACACACAGGCGCGCAGCCTCGCGGCCCAGGCCGGAGCTTTGCAGCGCGACGCTGGCCAGTTGCAAACTCACCTCTAGGGTCTCCGGCACTACCGCGGAGGCGCCAGCGGTTAGCAGTACATCGGAATGGGCCGCGTCGCGGGAGCGTACAAAAATAGGCAAATCCGGCCATTGGCGGCGAATCGAAAGTAGGGTTTGTTGAGCGGCAATCGGGTTATCCATGGTGATAATTAAGGCCTGCGCGGAGGCGATGCCGACTTTTTTTAACAGCTCAGGTTTGCGCGCGTCACCGAGAATAACCGGCTCGCCACGCCGCCGTGCGGCGGCCACTGCCTCGCTGTGCATATCCACCGCCACATACGCAATGCCTTGGCGTTGCAGCACAGTTGCCACCGCCCGGCCCACGCGGCCATATCCGGCTATCACAATATGGGGCGCCGCCAAATCCACGGCCACCTGCTGGTAATCCTGGGGGGCGCGGGCGGCCAGCTGCTGGGCAAAACGCTGGCCGAGGTGGGCGACTAAGGGCGTTGCGGCCATGGAAAGGCCCGCCACTACCACCATAAACTGGCCGAGGGCTTGGTCTATCAAACCATAGCTGAGGGTTGCCTGGCCGATAATCACAAAGGCGAACTCACCGGCCTGAGCTAATAAAAAACCCGTTCTCACCGCGCAGACCCAATTAAGGCCAAAACAACGGGCGAGCAGACTTGCCACCAAGGCTTTAATGGCCACCAACCCCACAACGGATGCCAATACCCAAAGCCCGTGCGCAAATGCCAACGCCACGTCCAGGTTCATGCCCACGCCCATAAAAAACAGGCCCAGCAGCAGGCCTTTAAAGGGTTCGATTTCACTTTCAATTTGGTGGCGGTATTCAGTTTCCGCCAGTAATAATCCAGCCAGAAATGCCCCTAGCGATAAGGACAGGCCGGCCAGTTCCGTAATCATGGAGGTGGCCAAAATAGCCAATAACATCACGGCCATAAACACATCCACACTGTGGCTAGCCATGGCTTTTTGAAATAAATACCGCAGAGCAAAGCGCCCCACTACGCCGATTACCACGAGGGCCAAAATGCCTTTAACCAGCGCCAGACCCAGGGACTGCC
>DAOQGS010000109.1:0-8712 GCA_035338675.1 Cellvibrionaceae bacterium | reverse complement strand
TCCCTGTCAGCCTCGATCGACAACGCCACCATCAGTGGCTTTGCCATCTACTCCAAGACAGGAACGCTTGAAGAAGTAGCCGGCCCACTCGGGCGCGGGGAAAACCCCTTTGTGCAAACCAACTACACAGCGGACCCAGCGCCGGTTGTGTATGGCGACAGGCTGTACGTCTACACCTCCCACGACGAAGACGTTACGGTGAACAACTTCTACACCATGAATGACTGGCGGCTGTATTCCACAACGGACATGGTGAACTGGACCGACCACGGCTCCCCAGCGGGCTATCGCACCTTCAGTTGGGGCCGCGACAGTGCCTGGGCGGTGCAGGCCATCGAACGCAATGGCAAGTATTACCTGTACGTACCGCTGAACAATAACTCCGGTTCCAGAATTGGCGTTGCGGTTGCCGACAACCCTGTCGGCCCTTACAAAGACCCATTGGGCAAACACCTGGCGCAGGGCCCTACCAGCAACATCGACCCGACAGTATTTATCGACGATGACGGCCAGGCCTATATGTACTGGGGCAACGGCACACTGCAATACGTGAAGCTGAACCAAGACATGATCAGCTACTCAGGCAGCATCCAAACTGCCAGTTTGTCCGGTTTCGTTGAGGGGCCGTGGGCCTACAAGCGCGGCTCCACCTACTACATGGTGTACGCCGCCAGTGGCAACGGCAGCGAGAAAATTAGCTACGCCACCGCCAGCAGAGCAACGGGGCCTTGGACCTACAAAGGCGACATTATGGATGCGGGTAGAACCTACACCAACCACCCAGGCGTGGTGGACTACAAGGGGCACTCCTACTTCTTTTATCACGACAGCTCCCTGCCCGGCGGCAATAACTACAAGCGCTCAGTGCGCGTGCAGGAATTCAAATACGGCAGCGACGGCAGCATTCCTAAACTATCCATGACCGGCGAAGGCCCAGAAGGATTAGCCAGTTTAAACCCGTTCATGCAAGTGGAGGCGGAAACCATCGCTTTCTCCTCGGGCGTTAAAACCGAGAATTGCACCGATACAGGCGGCGGCCAAAACGTCACCCAGATCAGCGTTGGCGACTACATCAAGGTTAAAAACGTCAATTTTGGCAGCGGCGTAGCATCCTTTGCAGCACGCGTATCCTCCTCAACCAGTAACGCGAAAATCGAGCTGCGCCTGGACAGCAAAACTGGCACATTGGTGGGTACCTGTGATGTCTCCGGACGCTCCTCCTGGACCACGGTGACCTGCCCTGCTAGCGGAGCAAGCGGCACCCACGACCTCTTCTTAGTGTTCGCTGGCAGCGGCGATAATCTCTTTAAATTTAACTGGTGGAAGTTTGAATGATTTTCCACGAAATATAGTTGCTGAGATTTAGCTGTGGCGCCTCGGCGCAAGCTTGCGGGTACGCAGCAGAACTGCTTGCGTATCCGCAGTTTTGCTGGCGGATTAAAACCGGTCGCCTTGAGCTTTTGCCCGCTTAGCGTGTAATAGCGCAGTCTAAGAAGTTGCCCCGGCTGCCGCCTCTGTTCACGGGCGACCAGCCGCAGCGCTACTGGTGACTTAATGTGAGCTGTTCTAGGCGCCCCACATTGAGCTTTTGTTTGACAAATGTGAAAAACCACAGGGAAGTGGCTGAGCACCAAGGCATAAGCTGCCCCGTCGATTGTAAAGACATGAGCCGGGGCAAAATTCAATCTTCAAGTCATTGGCGGCGTTCAACGCTCTGGCCAGTTGAGCTGTCGCTGCCCGCAAAGGCACACGCACCGCACATAACGGTTAACGCAATTCTTCAAGGCGAAGGGGTGTATGCCGATTATTCGCGCATTGCACACCTTTTATTATCCCAACCTAACCCTTTGGCGTTCAAACCATGCAAAGCTCCAATTTTTCCTGCCGTATCCTAGGGCTGGCTCTTTTCTTAACATCTGCAGCTGTGCTGGTTGGATGCGGCGGTGAGCTAACCGCGAGCAGTTCATCCTCTTCATCGAGCAGCTCTAGTTCATCGAGCAGTTCCTCCTCAAACAGCTCGTCTTCATCGAGCAGTTCCAGCAGCTCGTCATCGTCGTCCAGCTCAAGCTCCGGGGCCATTCCTGATAATGCCAAGCTGGTGTATGCAGTAAACGCCGGTGGACAAGCGGTGACCATTGCTGGCGTTGAATACCAGACGGATCGTTTTGCTACCGGCGGCGCTACTAATTCCACAACGGCGGCCATTACCGGCGCTGCGCAACCGGCGTTATATCAGAGCGAACGCTACGGTACATTTACCTATGAAATCCCCGTCAGCAATGCTGCGTACAGCCTGAAACTGCATTTTGCTGAGATAACCCAGACGATGAAAGGCGCCCGCCTGTTCAGCGCGAGTGTTGAAGGGCAGCCGGTATTGCAGAATTTTGACCTGTTTGCACAGGTTGGGCGCAATGTTGCTTATGACGTAATTGTGCCGCCTGTATCGGTGGTGGATGGATCATTAACGATTCAGATGAGCACGCAAATAGACGCCGCCACCCTCTCAGGCTTTGCCATCTACAGCACTAATGGTGGCCAATTTACCGGCGCTAATAATAATGCCGCCGCTTCAGCAGGCTGCGGGCAGACGCCAACGCTCAAGAGCGGGACCGTTAATTTACAGGGGCGCACCTACACCCTGCGTATCCCCGACAACTACGATAAATCCCATCCGTACCGGCTGATTTTTGGCTTACACGGTGCAACAGGCAGCAGCAGGGATGTGGCTCCCTCTTTCTTTGGCCTCTGGTCCCTCGCCCAGGGCAGCACCATTTTTATCGCGCCGGATGCCGTCGGCGGCTTGTGGGATAGCGCACGGGACGTGGTTTATTTAAGCGATATTCTCAATCAAGTAAAAACCGGCCTGTGTATCGATACCGCCCAGGTTGCTGTTGAGGGCTTTAGCCAAGGGGGCGCCATGGCTTGGAGCTTGGTGTGTGCCCGCCCGGGTGTTTATCGCGCGGCGGTGGTTCACTCCGGTGGCGGGGTTGCCCGCCCGGCTAGTTGTACCCCCATCGCGTTTATGTCGTCTCTTGGGCAATCGGAAAGTGGCGGCGCTGGGCAAACATCTAACAGTGATTTCTTCGCCAAACAAAATGGCTGCACAGTTGCCTCGCTGCCTAAGGCACCCAGGGGTGGCCATGCCTGTACGGATTACACAGGCTGTTCAACCGGGCACCCAACTAGATGGTGTGATTACGACGGCGGCCACACCCCGTCTCCCACCGACGCAGGTCAAAGTACCTCCTGGATGCCGCAAGAAGTGTGGAATTTTTTGAAGCGGTTTTAAGCTAGGCTAATTTTTGCTGGTTTTTTAAGTTTAGGGTGCGGGTCGCAGGATGCGGCGCGCACCACTGGCGAGAGTATTTGTAACCTGCGACTGCGTGCAGGATAAGCCGCTTTGAAATTTGTTTATTTTTTCATCCTGCGCAAGCCACCTGTCATCCTGCGCGCAGACGCAGGATCTAGAGATCAGAGACGTTGAAAAATAATTGCAGCGTTGTGAATATTAAAGATCTCTGCCTCTTAATATTGATAAATGTCTATTTAAATCTTTCTGAGTGCGCATTTTATCTGTAAAAAGCTAGTATGAGTTGGTCCGCTATAATCGCCCGGAAATTCAACAATTTCACCGTCATGCTTTTTAAATACAAATTTTCCATAATGATTATCGATATCTTCAAAGCCCAAAAATATCGCCATTTCCCCAGGTTTAAAGGGGCCTAGCTCAGTGAATATTGGGTATTGCACTCCTTGTTGGAGTTGCAGTTCTTGTGTTTGCCAAGATTGTGAAAAAACATAGTCATAAACGTTTTTCATTTGCCGCGCTCCACAATGTGATGTGAGAATCTCTTGGATGGGAATCCAACCCACCGATTGACTTGTCTTTAGGGCTAATTATTGTATTAGGTTCCACTGGGTGGCTTGGCAAATTGGGCCATCGCTTTACGCCGTAATGGCGCTGGCGGCGGCTTGGTGAGCGCTGATGCTTTCTCGGATCAAGGAGGTCAGGGGCATTGATAATTCGTTTCAAGGTCTCTGACCCCTTGATCTCTCAGTGATTATTGACCAGCTCGGGCAAGAAAATCCGTAACTCCTTGCAGCATAAGTTCTACTTGAACATGGCTGTATTCCTCATATTTTCCGTGTGCTGCCTTATTTCTAAGGTCTAACCACATGGTAACCGCCTTCTGATCGAGTTTTGAGTAGATCATAGCATTTGCCAGGTCAGCATTCAGCCTGTCAGCCTTTTTGGGTATAAAGATGCCGTCTTTCTCAAAGTCCGTTTCGATATTATTTGTAATGCACAATTGACGTAGATTTTCTTCAAGTACACTACCGATCATTACAGCAGCAGGATCTTTATACTTCTGAATTAGTAAATGCTCTGCCATTTCCAAAAAATCTTTGAAAATCTCTGCCGAAACGAGCCTTTTAACGGAAAAAATCCACCCTCCTTCTATTTCTTTTTGAATCGACAATAATATTGCGTGCCCTTGTTGGGCCTTATACTCGTAGCTATCATCAACCCATCTATCAAATTCTGTGTAGTGTGAGTGTTTGTTTCCATAAACCATTGCAATAAAAGACAAAGCTGACGCTCTTAATCCTACAAACTTTCCTGAATCAACTGAGTCACCGCCATATTCCTTTTTCTTAGTGGCTAAAACTGCAGTTGATTGATCTAATAGTTGCTGGATTCTAGTTGATAAATTTTTCAGGTTCATGTGGTTCCCTTTTGACTTTTAGATTATTTACATCACGGGCGCGGCGATCAACACATAAGATTACTTCGGAGCAAAGCGACAATCCACCATTTGGCGACTGCAAACTCGCCGTTTAAAAGAATAATTCTGTGCAGCGAGATCGATGGTGGGTTGCTTGGCGAACCCACCTTACCTACTAACAGCTATTCCCTGTCGTCACTCCAAGGTTGATTGTGTGGATTATTTAAGTCACGGCTGCCGTGCATTACGGCCAATATCAACAGTGATTTGTTATCCAAAAAATACATAATTCGATAATCACCCACCATTACTTCGCGCCAATCAGGGTGATCATACTCGGGAATTTTACGACCGCTTTTGGGGAATTCTGCTAAGCGATCAACGCGGTCGAACACTTTTTCAATAAATTGATTGGCGTAAAAAGGTGAGTCTTTGTGAATGTAGTGGTGAATATCTTCCAGGTCATTTAATGCAGAATTTGACCACTCAATCTGCACGGTTTAAAAACCTTTTTTTTGCGTCTTCATGGGACGTTATTTGGCCTTCACGGGCGGTTTGTAAAGAGCGTTCTAATTTCTGGCGCACATAGACAGCGTGCATAACATCATCCCAGCTGGCTTGTTCGGGGAGGTGATCAATCAGTTCATGGGCAGATTGTTTAATGCTGTGCATACTAACCTCGTTGAAATGGGGCGTTAAAATTTAGCTGTCACTGCGCGACTTATTTGCGCACTTAATCGGGTCAACCATCACAATAATTAAAGCGTGTTGATCGTTTTCCGAGAGCCGCTCATTAGAGGCAAATTTGCTCAGCCAGCCTATTAAACCAGCATATACAACAGCCACCCGATTGTCACCCCAAGACCTTAAAACGGGCTTGGGCATAGGCTCACAGGACGCTCACCGGACAACCGCCGGTTCAGTCCACTCCACAGGGGCTTCCCAGGGAAGAGTCGAAATGGGTAGCAAGCATTGCCCTCGTGCCGATGTGATAACAATCACGCTTAATTAGCTTTTACCTAAACATGGTCCACCGAGGCTTCTTAATACCCACGGGCGTAAACTATCCTACTCAGTAGTGGGAGCTCGGATGATGAGGTGAAGGTATCGAGATGATAAAAAAGAGCATCACAGTTACAGACCAGCAGGACAGTAGTATCAAGGCGCAGATTGAACGGGGCCATTGTGGCAACGAGAGCGAAGTGGTGCGGGAGCTTATCCGCGAACGGCAGTTGCGCGAACAGGAAACCAGCCGCGAGATTGAAATAATTCGCGCTAAGTTGATCCAAGCCGAGGAACGGGGCTTTGTGGAGCAAAGCCCGGAGGAGATTTTTAAAGATATTAAAAAGGGGCTGGGCCGCAATGCGCTATAGGCTCAGCCATGAAGCGAGAAAGGATTAGCGCGTTTTTTCGCGTGCAATGAAACGTTTGGAGGCTATTGCCGGATCAAAGGGGCAGGGACGCCGATAACTAGCCCCCTTGATCTGATCCGTCCTTGATCCATTAGCGCAGTTACTGACTCACGTAAATGTCATACATAGCGCATGCGCCGAAAACTTTGGAAGGAACATCGTCTGCTCGGACAGATACAGTTTTTCCAGACATGAAAGCAGCAAGTGCTGTGCTATATGCCACGCGATGCGCCTCGTTGTCTAAATTTAGATAGACACGGTCTGCTGAGCATGGTGCTAGTGAGGCTGGTTTATCAAAGGAAATGAATCCCCACCCGGATTCTACCCGAACGGCATTCACCTTAGCCCCATTTAAGGTTGCACCAACAATTGATGCATGCGCACTGAAGGCTCCAAAAAATAAAGTAGCCGCAATGAGGTGTTTCATATAAATCTCCAATTTTTATTTAACGCTAAAGCAGAGTTTTGTCGAAGCATGGTGATTGACAACAATGCATGGTAAGGTGTGGCGCGCTGCTTGATGCTGCCATATATGCCTAAGCACTACTAATTAATTTTGCCTTTGCATTCCAGGCACATTCTCGCCAACTTGATTTGTGGGACATATATTTTGCAGTCCAGAATATGTCTTAAGTGCTTCAAAACTAGCAGATTTCAGTTATATGCGTTATGCCGAAAACGCCAAATCTAATTTGAGACTGCCAGCCGAGAAATGGTACAACGATTGCCGCTGGAAAAATAAATATCACTGCTATTTAGCTCAATTGTGATCGGTTTTCCGGCCATAGATGCGGCAAGAGCTAAACTAATTAGGTGATTATTTTCAGGGCCTGAACGTATGGCTGCAAATTGTTTGTTGCAGCCAGGCGTATTCATTATCTCCGCACCAAAATCAATCTGAACCACATTTTTATGGTTGGGATCATTAATGCCCGACATGGTCAATGTTTTTATTAACCCTGTCTCAGTGGCCTTAGCCTGTGAAATAAAACACAGTGTCAAAATAGACAAACCTAAATTTATTTTAAACACATCCATACCTCTAGTTTAATACCTAACATTTAAATGTTAGTAATGCCGCCAACTTTTAACGGGACCACTATCATCCATGGATGAGCGAGCCGAAAGTACCGCCTAAGCCCCTCCTCGTCAAGCCTGCAGGTATATATACATGCACGCCCGACCGACAAAACGCTCGCTACGACCCATATCTCAACTCAACCCGATTGCCTTACCCAACTGCTTTAAAAATGGCTTTAAACGATCCGGCCAGTAGTTTTGCAATAACCGTCTTTACCGGTGTTTTGTATAAAAGTAGTTCAAGACACCGAAGAAAATAGACCAAAAAAACCCGGCCTAAGCCGGGCTCTCACTGCGAGAAAAACTACTTCACCAATTCCAACAACAATTTATTCAAGCGATTTACATAAGCCGCTGGGTCCACTAAATGGCCGCCTTCAGCCAGGCTCGCTTGATCAAACAACACCTTAGCCAAATCCGCAAAGCGATCTTCGTCCGCCTCTTGGTCTAATTTCACCACCAAGGGGTGGGTGGGGTTTAGCTCTATGGTGGGTTTGCTGGTGGGGACTTTTTGGCCGGCGGATTCCAGCAGGCGGCGCATTTGGCTGCCGATTTCGTCTTCGCCGACAACCAAACACGCTGGAGAGTCGGTTAGGCGGTGGGTGATGCGCACGGCGGTGACTTGTTCATCCAGCACTTTTTTCATGCGCTCGGTGAGGCTTTCAAATTGTTTTTCCGCCTGCTCCTGCTGTTGTTTTTCCTCTTCGGTTTCCACCGCGCCTAGGTCTAATTCACCTTTGGTGACATCTTGGAAGTGGTGTTCTTTGTATTCGCGCAAATGGCCCACCAACCAATCATCGATGCGATCGGAGAGTAATAATACTTCTATGCCTTTTTTGCGGAAGACTTCTATATGCGGGCTGTTTTTGGCGGTGTTGTGGTTGTCGGCTACCACGTAATAAATTTTTCCCTGGCCTTCTTTCATGCGCTCGATGTATTGATCCAGGGATTGATCCTGGGTGGCGGCGCCTGTGTGGGTGGTGGCAAAGCGCAATAATTTGCCGATTTTTTCCCGGTTGGCAAAATCTTCGGCGGGGCCTTCTTTAAATACTTGGCCGAAGGTGTCCCAGAATTTTTGGTAATTTTCTGGCTCGCTGCTGGCCATTTTATCCAGCATATCCAACACCCGCTTGGTGAGGGCGGATTTCATGCTGTCGATATTCGGGTCTTTTTGCAAAATTTCCCGCGAGACGTTTAAGGATAAATCGTTGGAATCCACCACGCCCTTAATAAAACGCAAATACAGGGGCAGGAATTGTTCGGCGTCATCCATAATAAAGGTGCGCTGTACGTAGAGTTTTAAACCCCGTGCGGCGTCGCGGTTAAACATGTCAAACGGCGCTTTGCCGGGCAGGTATAACAAACTGGTGTAATCGAGTTTGCCTTCTACGCGGTTGTGGCTCCAGGTGAGCGGCGCATTAAAATCGTGGCTGATGTGTTTGTAAAACTCGGTGTATTCCTCGTCGGTGACTTCGCTGCGCGAGCGCGTCCAC
>DAOQGS010000108.1:0-8788 GCA_035338675.1 Cellvibrionaceae bacterium | reverse complement strand
AGTAGTGGTGGTTTTGGCTGTTTACGTAGAGGTTGTTCACGTCCAGTAGCAGCTGGCAGTCCGCCTCGGCTACCACCGCATTAATAAATTCCACCTCGCTCATATCCTGGGCGGGCAGGGTGTAATAGGTGGCGTTTTCGATGGCGATGCGCTCACCGAGTATGTCCTGGGCCATGCGAATACGGGCGGCGGTGTGTTGGACCGCTTCCCAGGTGAGGGGTAGTGGGAATAATTCGTACAGCTGGGCCTCATCGCCGGTATAACTTAAATGCTCGCTGTAGTGGCGGATGTTGTGGGTGGCGATAAAGTTTTTAATATCCAGCAGCAGCTGACGGTTAAGGGGCCCAATGCCGCCGATGGAGAGGGAGAGGCCGTGGCAGATGATGGGATAGGCTTCGCTGAAGGGGCGCAGTTTTTGGCCCAAGCGGCCGCCTAAGTGCAGCCAGTTTTCCGGGGCAATTTCAAAAAAATCGATGGGGTCACCGGGTTTAAGGCGCGCCAAGTCCTGCATTAAGGGGCGGCGCAGGCCTAGGCCCGCACCGCCGATTTGAGCTAATAAAGCGCTCACGGCTTATTTTTTATCGTCTTTTTTCTCGGCGCCGCACTTACCTTCGCCGTCTTTTTTCATTTCAGCGCCGCACTTGCCTTCGCCATTTTTTTTCATCTCGGCGCCACACTTGCCTTCACCTTCTTTTTTCTCTTCTTTTTTCTTGGCGTTGGCGCCGCACTTCCCTTCCCCGCCGCACTTGCCTTCGGCGTCTTTGGCGGCCAGCTGATAACCGGCTTGCATGGGCGTGGCGCCGAATTGGGCGTCTTTGGCGAGGGCGGATACAGACAGAGACAGGCCAGCGGCAAAAGCGGCACCGAGGGCGAGGGTTTTGTTGTTTAGCATGGTAATGATCCTATTGGTGTGGATGGGAGCCGTATTCTATAAGCATTTACACGGGCTTCAGGGGATTATTTTATCGCCACAGAGTTCCGCCCAGAGCACCTGGGCTGCGGCCAAACGTGCGGGGGTTCCCACATCCAGCCAATGCCCCTCATAGACCTCCCCCGTTATACGCCCCTGCTGCATGGCCCAGCTTAAGGCCTCGCGCAGGGGGAATACCTGGCGGGCATTGGGAAACTGGCGAACTAAATTGGGGTGCAGCAGGCTGATACCGCTGAAGGTGTAGCGGGGGCTGCCGCTGGGCAGCACTAGGCCCTGGGTATTCAGGGCAAAATCCCCCTGGCTGTGCTGCTCGGGGTTGGGCACCAGGATCAAATGGCCGAAGGCGCCGCCTGTTAATTCATGGCGGCACAGCTTGGCTAAGGGGTAGTCGCAGAGCACATCGGCGTTAAGCAGCACAAAAGGCTCCTCACCCAACAGGGGCAGGGCCTGCCAGAGGGCGCCACCGGTTTCCAGCGGGAAGGGCTCGGGGGAATAAACGATGCGCAGCCCCCAACCATGGCCATCACCCAATGCGGCCTGGATCTGCTCACCGAGGTAGGCGGTATTGATGATAACCTCAGTGATCCCCGCCGCCGCCAGGCGCTTAAGGTTTGCACCGATTAAATGGCTATCGCCCAGGGGCAATAAAGGCTTAGGGGTCGTGGCGGTGAGGGGCAACATGCGCCGCCCTTCCCCGGCGGCAAACACCATGGCGCGGCGGGTAAGCGGCATAGGCTATTGCGCCAGTTTGTGGGGGTAATACCAGCTCTGCTGCTCAATACGCGGCATTAAGCGCAGGTAAAACCACTGGTGCACATTGGCCAGCGCCGGGTAGTGGCCCAGCACATCCAGTGTATAGGCCAGCACCCGGGGCAGGTCTTTAAGGTAGCCGTGTTTGTTATCCCGCAGGGAGAGGCGGGCGAAGATGCCCAGCACTTTGATGTGCCGCTGCAAGCCCATCAAATCAAAGCCCTGGATAAACTCTCCGTCCCGCAGGCGCGGCCAGATGCCTAGCTGTTGAGCCTGCTGGTAATAGGCCAGCGCAAAACTGCGCACCTGGGATTGGGGCCAGTCGATGTAACAGTCTTTTAACAGGGAGACCAGGTCGTAGCTGGCCGGGCCTATAAGGGCGTCTTGAAAGTCGATGAGCCCCGGCGGCAGCAGGCGGCCCTGTTGGGTGTGGCGGTAAATCAGGTTGCGGCTGTGAAAATCCCGGTGCACCACCACCTTCGGCTGCTTCGCCACCGCCTGCTCCAGGTAGCTAAAACACTGGGCCAGCAGTTGCTGTTCGTCGGCGTTGAGGGAGTACTGCAGCAGCTCGCCGATAAACCACTGGGGGAAGAGCTCCATCTCCCTCCGCAAGCTGGCGGCGTCATAGTGGGCCAGCAGACCTTCGGGGGGCTGCGTAACCTGCAGTTGCAACAGGGTGTTAATCGCCTCGCCGTAGAGGCCGTCCACTCGGTCTTCACTTAAATGGGCCGCATACAGCTCATTCCCCAGGTCGCTGACCAGTAAAAAACCCTGCGCGAAATCCGCGCCGATAATCTCCGGCACCGCCAAACCCTGCTGGCGTAAAAAGCGCGCAATGTTGCAAAACAAAAGGCTGTTTTCGCTCTCCGGCGGCGCGTAAACCGCCAGGTAGGGCAATTTTTCCAGGCGGAAGTAGCGCCTAAAACCCGCGTCCCCCGCCAGGGGCTGCCAGCCGCTGAACAATTCCCCCCGCAGGCTCAATTGCGCGGCAGTCCAGGCGGATAAAGCGTCGATTAAAGTCGGCTGCATAAATTGGGGCCTTACAAAAGGTGAGTGCGCAGGCGCAAAGGCGCCACCATAACGCTTAAGGCCTGCGGGTGTCGGCCAAGCCCGCCACGTTTTTGGGCCTGCGAAACGCGGGGCAGAACAGCCTCAAAAGCACAATCTGTGCCCCAAGGCAGCTAAGGCCTGGGCTGCAGGGTAAATTTCTAGGGTACAATCGCCGCCCACATTGACACTGCGGGAACGCCAGTATGCCCAAGCGCCCAGCTCGCCACAACGGATTGCCCAAGGCTTACCGCCTTTTGGGGGCGGCACTTGCTATGGCAGGGGGCACCTTGCAGGCGGCAGAGCCCCTGGACTGGGTGCCCAAAGAGCGCCTGACACCGGAGCAACAAAAACGCATGGGGCCATCCTGCAGCGGCCTCTATCTAGACCCCCTCGCCCAAGAGCCCGCCCCCCAAGACCTGGACAAGGCCCCCATCTGCGTGGACGCCAACGGCGCCCATATGAGCGAGGGCCAAACCATGCGCCTAAACGGCGATGTGGTAATTACCCAGAGCAGCCGCAGGCTTAAGGCCGGGCAAATGCTCTACGACAAACAGGGCGATGAGGCGGCCCTCACCGGCGGGGTGGAAATCCGCCAGCCCGGCGCGGTGATTCGCGGCAGTGAAGCCCGCGTCAGCATGAGTAAAAACCAAGCCACCTTTACCGGCGGCGATTTTGTATTGCACGACACTCACCTGCGCGGCGCCGCCAAAACCATCGAACAAACCGCCACCGGCAAGGTAATCCTGCATCAGGGCAGCCTCACCAGTTGTGAGCCGGGCAGCCAAACCTGGCTGCTGGAGGGCGAACAACTGCAGATCGACCCGCAGAGCGCCCAGGGCAGCGGCCGCGACATCACGGTGAGCATCGCCGGGGTGCCGGTGTTTTACACGCCTTATATTATTTTCCCGGTGGGTTCTGAGCGGCAGTCTGGCCTCTTATTCCCCACCCTGGGCCTGAGCAACGGCAAACTCGACTACGCCCAGCCCTGGTACTGGAATATTGCCCCCAACCTGGACGCCACCCTCACGCCCCGCTATGCCGGTGGCCACGGCGCTATGCTGGAAACCGAGCTGCGCTACCTGCACCGCCGCGCCAATAACGAAGTGCGCCTGGCCTATTTGCCCAACGATGCCGCTGAACTGACCGAGCAGGAACAGGCCCTGATCGATCAGGGCACCCAGGAGCAGGAGATTCACCCCTTTAAAGATAACGAGCGCTGGCTGGTGAACTGGCAACAACAGGGCGGCTTTGACCTGCCCTGGTACAGCAAAGTGGACTACAGCCAGGCAAGCGATGTGGATTACCTGCGGGACCTCTCCACCGCGAGCTTCACCGCCAACAGCGACACCTACTTAAACCAGAGTTTTACCCTGGGCTATAACTTTGCCCACTGGCGCTTAAACCTGCGCGCCCAGAGCTATCAAAACCTGCTGCGCGACCTGGACGACACCTACCGCCAACTGCCGCGGGTCAACCTGGACGGCCTCTATCAATTGGGGGATTTTGGCCTGCAACTGCAGAACGAATACGTACACTTTAGCCACCCCAACAGCCGCAGGCTCGATGGCAGCAGCATCATTACCGGCAGCCGCAGCCGCCTGGACTATCAACTCAACTGGCAATACGCCCCCGCCGCAGGCTTTATCAAACCCGCCATCGGCAGCCAATTTCTCGCCTACCAGTTGGACGACACCGGCCTATTGCCCGGCGTGGATACGGCCCCGAGCCTGGCCAGCCACTACCTGAGCTTGGATTCGGGCCTGGTGTTTGAGCGCGACGCGGGCCAGCAACTGCTGGAGCCGCGCCTGTATTACCTCTACCGCGCCCACACCGACCACAGCGCCCTGTACCACCTCACGGCGGATAACCAGGCGATCAATTTTGATACCACGCCCCTAACCTTCGGCTACGAGCAGCTCTTTCGCGACCACCGCTACGCCGGCGGCGACCGCCTGGACGACGCCAACCACCTGGCCCTCAGCCTCACTGGCCGCCTATTGGACGACGGCTACCGGGAATTTTTAAGCGCCAGTGTGGGCCAGCTAGTGTACTTCGACCGCAGGCAGGTATTTCTGGGCGATACCCCCGCCGATTCCCTAGCCGAGACCCGCTCGGACTTTGCCGGGCAAATTAAAGCCGCCGTGAGCGAAACCCTCAGCGCCCAGACCGACCTGCTCTACAACCCCAGCAACCAGCGCTTGATGCGCCTCACCAGCGGCTTAAACCTGCGCCAGGACGGCAATTTGTACAACCTAGGCTACCGCTTTGTGCGCCAGAACGAAGAAGCTGAAAGCCAGGTGGAACAAACCATCGACCAGCTGGATCTATCCGCCCTGCACAGCCTGAACCCCCAGTGGACCCTAATGGCCCGCGCCTTCTACGACATCAACGGCCACAAACCCATGGATACCTTTATCGGCACCCAATACGACGACTGCTGTTATAGCCTGCGGGTGTTGGCGCGGCGCTGGGTGAATAGTAAACTCGCCGGCCTCGCCCAGGCAGACCAGCGCCAATACGACCAAGGCGTATTTTTTGAAGTTGAACTAAAAGGCCTTGGCAGCTCCGGCCAACGCATTACCAGCCTGCTCAAAGACAGCATCATCGGTTTTAACCCCTAAGAAGAATTTATGACTTTAGCCAACACAAGCCTGTTTCTGTTATGCCTAGCCCTTGCCGGGACAGCCGCCGCTGCCCCGCAAAAACTCGATCAGGTGGCGGCCATAGTGGGTAAAAACGTGGTAACCCTCAGCGAGCTCAACAGCCGCATTGCGGAAATTAAAAGCCGCCCAGATGCCGAAAAAATTAAATTGCCCCCCGATGACGTGCTGCGCAAACAGGTGCTCGATCATTTAATTACCGAATCCCTGCAATTGGCCTCCGCCAACCGCATGGGCGTGAAAATCTCCCCTGAGCAGGTCAACGCCGCGATGACCAATATCGCGCAGAAAAACCGCATGACCTTAGAACAATTTGAAGCCATGCTGGTGAGCGAAGGCCTAAGCCCCGCCGTGATGCGCCAGCGTTTGCAGCGGGAAATTACCGTACAACAGGTGCAGCGCGGCGTGGTCACCCAGCGCATTAAAGTCTCCGATTTAGAAATTGAAAATTTTTTAAAATCCGCCGACGCTAAATTCTGGATTTCACCTGAATACCACATAGGCCATTTTATGATTGCCCTGCCGCCTTCACCTTCTGCCGCAGAAGTGGCCGAGGCGGAAGCTAAAATTAATGCCGTCTATGAAGAATTAAAAAATGGTGCCGACTTTGCCGCCACCGCCATCGCCAAATCCAACGCCCAGGACGCCTTAAACGGCGGGGATATAGGCTGGCGTAAATCCGCTGATTTACCCAGCCTATTTGCCGAACTGGTGGCCGATATGCCGGTGGGCAGCCTCTCCAAACCCGCCCGCTCCCCCGCCGGTTTTCACATTTTAAAATTATTGGATAAACGCTCGGATGCCAACCAGGTCATCACCCAATCCAAAGTGCGGCACATATTGGTAAAAACCTCCGCCGTGGTGAGCGATGAAGAGGCCCGCGCTAAATTAAATAAATTGCGCACGAGTATTTTAGGCGGCGCCGATTTTGCCAAATTGGCGAAAGAAAATTCCGAAGACATTGGCTCCATGTTAAATGGCGGCGATTTAGGCTGGAGCAGTCCGGGTATGTTTGTGCCGGAATTTGAAGCGGCGATTGCAGAAGCCCAAGTCGGCGCTGTCAGCGAGCCCTTTAAATCCCAATTTGGCTGGCATATTTTGCAAGTCACCGAGCGCCGCCAAGAAGATATGACCAAAGAAGTACTGCAGCGCAAAGCCGCCAATATTCTCACCAGCCGCCGGTTTGAAGATGAATTACAGCTGTGGCTTATGGAATTAAAAGAAGATGCTTTTATTGATATAAAAGTCCAATAACACAGCGAGATTCCCCCATGACAGACGCCACCCAACCGGCCGCCATCGAAGATAGCGAACCCCTATTTTTTAACCGCGCCGATGCACATATTTTTTTATCCAACGATCAATTAGACAGCATGCACAAAGAGGGCGTGGCCGCCTCCATGCTCTATGCCTCCGCGCGTTTTACCGCCTGGCTGATGGCCAGCAGTTTCCCCGACAGCAAACCCATGCAAGAGGCTAAAGCGGGCGCCCTAGAATTTTTTACCGAGCGCTTTCGCGATATGCTCAACCAAAATATCGACGACTATATTGCCAATTTTGATCAATACATTAAAACACCACCGAAACCTGCCAACGACGCTCAGTAAGCGGTTTTAAATTTCCTAAAGGGCCTGGTTCGATTTAATACTACGAGCTTTTGAATTAAACCCTGTGTTCAAGCCCGCCCTTGGGCGGCAACAAAAATGTGTGGGGGCGGTTTGCAACACAGAAGAATTAGCGACGGCGCAGATTTAATTCATAGCGATAAAACGTATCCGCAATGCTCTCCCCTTATTTTTAAGCTCTAAATAGGTGGGTGCAGCGCCCACAGGTCTTCGGCGTTTAACACGAGTGATACACCATGCGAATTGCCATCACCCCCGGCGAGCCCGCCGGTATAGGCCCGGAACTCATTGTCCGCTACTGCCAAACCCCCGCTACAACGCCCTGTGAGCTGGTGGTATTTGCCGACGGCGAGCTGCTGCAGCAAACCGCAGCGCAGTTAAATGTGCCGCTGACACTAAATGCTTTTAACCCCGCCGAGCAAAGGCTAAGCAGTCCCGGTGAATTAAGCCTGGTGGATATTAAGTGTGCCGCCCCGGTAACACCCAGCCAGTTAAATACCGCCAACGCCCAGTATGTGTTAACCACCCTCGCCGCCGCCCAAGATGCCTGTATCAAGGGCGAATGTGATGCCCTGGTGACCGGCCCGGTGCAAAAAAGTGTGATTAACGATGCGGGCATCGCCTTTAGCGGCCACACTGAATTTTTTGCCGAGCGCAGCGGTTGTGACCAGGTGGTGATGATGCTGGCCACCGAAGGCCTGCGGGTGGCTCTGGCCACCACCCATTTACCGCTCATTGATGTGAGCGCCGCCATTACGCCCGCCAGCCTTACCCGCACCATCGAAATTCTGCAGCAGGATTTAATTTCTCAATTTGGCATTGCCGCGCCGCGCATTTTAGTCTGCGGCTTAAATCCCCACGCCGGGGAAAACGGCCATTTAGGCCGCGAAGAAATCACCACAATTACCCCGGTGTTAAACGATTTACGCGCTAAGGGCTACAACCTGATCGGCCCCCTGCCTGCGGATACCTTATTTACCCCGAAATACCTAGCCCACGCCGATGCGGTGCTCGCCATGTACCACGACCAAGGCCTGCCGGTGCTGAAATACAAGGGTTTTGGCCAGGCAGTGAATATCACTCTGGGCCTGCCGTTTATTCGCACCAGCGTAGACCACGGCACGGCGCTGGATTTAGCGGGCCTTGGCAAGGCAGATTTAGGCAGTTTAAGGGTGGCGATTAACTATGCGCAGAATATGATTCAGGCGCGCAACCGCACTGTTTAATCAGCGCTTCACTTATCCATTTAAAAAATTCAGGCGCAGGCCCTATGTTAAATCAACCCCCAGGCCAGGTATTTCCCTCCGATCCGCAACACACCTGCGCGCCAAGCCAAAGGCTGCATTTAATTTTATTAGGTGTGCAGGACGTGGCCCGCTCATGCCAATTTTATGAAGCGTTGGGCTGGCGAAAATCCCCCACCGGCAACGACGGCTTCGTAAAATTTAATTTAGGCGGTTACGCCCTGTGTTTAATTTCTCGCGAAGCGCTGGCTCTGGATGCGGGTTTCAACCCTACAGAAGGAACAGGCTTTGCTAAGCAAATGGCAGCGGAATTTAGCGGCATAGCCCTAATTTATTTAGCCAAGTCTGCCGAGGAAGTACCGCAAATTCTCGCCCAAGCCACAGCCGCTGGCGGCACCTTGGTAAAACCTGCCACCCGCACCCACTGGGGTGTAGCAGGCTATTTTAAAGACCCGGACGGGCATTTATTTGAAGTGGATTATGAAGATGCCTGGGTATTTGATGGTGAGCATCATTTGGTTGTAGATC
>DAOQGS010000107.1:0-8860 GCA_035338675.1 Cellvibrionaceae bacterium | reverse complement strand
TCGGCAGCTCCTCCGCTCTAGCCTCGGCCTATGGTATAGCTGTAACGCTCACCATGGTGATCACCACCCTGTTGATTATTGTGGTGGCCCTGTTGATCTGGCGCCTGTCGCCTGTTTGGGTGGGCTTAGTGGGGCTGTTGTTTTTGCTCTTGGACGGCAGCTTATTTGCCAGCTGCGCGGTAAAACTGATGGACGGCGGTTATTTCCCCTTGGCGCTGGGCTTACTGTTGTTTTGCCTGATGAGTACCTGGCGGCGCGGCCGCAGCCTGGTGATGCAGGCCCTCGGCGCTGAAGGCATTCCCTTGGAGGATTTTGTGCAGGATTTGGACGTTAATAGCCTGCCCCACGCCAACCGCATCGCCGTGTACGCCGTGGCTGACAGCCGCTTTGTACCCCAGGCCCTGCTGCACAACCTCAAACACAACCAGGTACTGCACCGGCGCAACCTGATTGTAAACGTGCGCTTTGCCCAGGCCCCCTGGGTGCCCGAGCAGGAGCGCACCATCATTGAATTGCTGGGCAAGGAGTTTTGGCGCATAACCTTCACCTACGGCTATATGGAAGTGCCCGACATGCCCCGCGCCCTCGCCGCCTGCCAGCAATACGGCCTGGCGGTGCCGCTGTTTGAAACCAGTTATTTTTTAAGCCGGGAAACCATAGTCTCCGTCCCCGGCGGTGGCATGGCCCGCTGGCGGGAACTCTTATTCGCCGCCATGAACCGCAATGCCAGTGGCGTGGTGGAGTTCTTTTGTCTGCCGGATAACGCGGTGGTGGAGTTGGGGACGCGGCTGCAGATATAACACGCGGCCTACAGGTATGCCCGCAGCCGGGTTTTGGTTTACGGGCTGTGTTTGGCAGCTTGGGGTGTGCCTGCTTGTGTCTAATAAGTGGTTGACAAAATGCATTTGTGTTGATCAAAATCGATTCATGTTTTGAAACGTGAAACGATACTGTGGAAATCCTGAAACCGTTTGATCTGGTTGTTGCGCTCAAAGTGGGTTTGAATGAACGCGCCTTGCGCTCGGTGCAGACAGGTGTAATTGAGGCGCCGCCGCTGACAAACTCCATGAGCGACCTTGCTGAGGCTTTGGGCCGGGGTAAGGCGGATGTATCGCGTTCTATCGCACGCTTGCTCAGTGCGGGCCTTTTGGGGGAACGGGATCCTGGGGAGGGGGATTTGCTGGCGCAAAACCGCAAATACTATTCCGTGCAGCGGCAAGGGTTGAGTGACCTGCTGATCTATGGCGTGCGTTATGTGTTTGCGCCGCGTATTTTAGGCTTTGGGCGTGGAGTGGCCACGGGCTGGAACTGCCCCTGGGTGCGCTCAGCCATTAACCCCCCGGATGTTCCCTTAGTATGGCCAACCCCAGGAGGGGAAAGCCGAGGCCAATGGCTGGAGCCGCTATACCCTGGCGTACCCACCGCCGCCGAGCGCGATCAGGATTTGTATGCGCTGTTGGCTCTAATTGAAGTGTTGCGTATTGGCAAGCCTCGCGAACTTAAATACGCCCAAGAAATGGTGTACGAACGAGTAATGGATTTGCATCAATGAGTTCTATCGGCATCGAACAAATAAAAGCAGTGGCTGGATACTTGGGGGATTTGTGCGCGCATGTGGTATTTGTGGGTGGCGCCACAACAGCTTTATTGGTTGACTCGGTAGCGTCCGACGGCGCTCGCCAGACAGAAGATATTGATTTTGTCATTGATATTAGTCTGCCCGGCGATTTCCAGCTGTTTGAGAGGAAAATGCGGGAGCGTGGTTTTGAGCATGATCAGTCCCAGGGTGCACCTATTTGCCGTTGGATAATTCCGCATTTGGGCACTCGATTAATTGTTGATGCCATGCCGATGGATGAAAAAATTCTAGGCTTTAGCAACCGTTGGTATCACCAGGTCATCGCCACAGCCTGGCAACTCCCTTTAGATTCGCAATTTATTATTAATGTAGTAGATTCCGTTTATTTTTTGGGAACAAAATTCGAAGCTTGGCTTGGGCGTGGGAAAAACGATATATACGCCCACGATCTAGAAGATATATTTTATGTGCTTGAGCATAGAACTGGTATTGAGCAGGACATTTTTGCTGCCGAATCAGCTATACAAAAATATCTTGCCGTACAAGCTGCCGCACTTCTTAGCCATCCAGGATTGGATAATAATTTGCCGGGGTTGGTGGATTCGGTGTCCCTGGTTAAAGCTCGATTGAAATTTATAGCTAGGCTTGGAAGTAATTAGAATTGTTGCAACCTTTGCGCGCAGTATTTTGTGCGCCTATGTTTCGATGGTCTACTTAGGATGTTTTAAAAAAGAGGCTTGCTGCATCCCTGCATAGAGTTGTGTGATGGCAGAGGTGTTACACCAAAGCCAAACTGCCCTTCATATCCTTGCCGGTGTATTCGGCGGAAGAAAAAAACCGGTCGTAATCTTCTTTTTTAAGCGGCCGCCAATAGGTTGAATAACTGGAGTCCACCTTTAAAAAGCCGTTATAACGGGCCGGTTGGTTGTAGGCTTTAAATAAAAATTCATAGTTATCCATGTTCACCGAGCCGCCGGTAATAATTTTATACATGGCCTCTTCCACCACCCTTGAGCGCGCTGCTTCGGAAATAGCAATCACCACTAAACTGAGGGCGCGGTTCATTGTGGTGGAAGTGCCGCCGCCATTTTGCAGGGCGGCGCTAAAGTCGCCGAGGCTGGTAACACCTATATTTGGCACATGGTTGTAATTGGTTAAATTCACGCGCGCCTGCCCGGCACGCTGGTAGGCCACCAGCTTGAAATTGGGGGCTTCGAAGAAAAAACTGCAGCTAGCATCGTAATCGACCTGGGTTTCGGCGCCGGTAGCTGCATTGGCTATGTCCGCTGCACGAAAGGCGATGAGAAATTGGCGATAGGCTTTGCGCGTTAAAGTAATGTTCATGGCAGGTCCTCGGGTGGGGTGGGGGAGAAACCTTTTACGGTGTTAATGATTAAGTGTCAATTGCTGAGACAGGATTTTCGCCGGGCCAAAATTCTTAGGTAAACATTGAGAGTGGCGCCTGTGTGCTTGCCCTTTAATTAGGGATTTTGCTACCAATTTAGATCGAAATTTTAAGGGGCGCCGTTGGGGATTTTGATATAGGTGGATATTTTCAGTGGCTCTTATATGTGCACATCGTCCAGCTCATGCGGTCGGAGTTGGTGTATAGGCCGTTGGGGCTTGGAATCGCCAGCATCCGCAGGCGCTGCAGAATGGGAGCGGACTGTTCAATGGAGAGATCGGCCGTCTGCAGCAGTGCAGTGCCATTGTTGGCATTGTGCACCGCCCGCTGCTGTGGCCTCGTCAGAGTTGTACTGCTTATTAACAAACTAATGCCGTAGTGTGTAGCAATGAAATTTATCTGTTTTTCGACACCTGCGGCTAAGGCCTGCTGCCATTAATAACACAACCCAAATATCCAAGGCGCCAGCGACTGCTCCGTTGACGGGTTTGCCGCTTGAACTGCCGGAGCTTGAGGAAGAGCTGCTTGAGCTTGACGATGAGGAACTAGAGCTTGATGAGGATGAGCTTGAAGAACTTGAACTGGATGAAGAGCTCGAAGATGAACTCAGAATAAAATTGCTGGAGCCTGCGACTACTGTAATATCACTCATGCCCAGGCTTCGATAAGCGTCAGTCATTAGGCTTGAATATCTTATGGGCCCCTCAACATCAAAACCATTTTTCTGCCAAGCATTGATATGGTTCTCAAGAGAGATTGAACCTTTAATGGCGCCAAAATTTTTCCTGATTGTACGCACACTGTAGTATTGATAATACCACTGTGGGTCAATAGTGATTTGAAGGAATTTTTTAATGCGGCATAGGCTGTAGGTTGCGCCATCACTTTGATAATTGGCAAAGGACTCGCCGCCACTGCAGATGCCCGGATTATAACTTCCCCAGGATTCAATAATATAAAATTCATGGCTGTGGCTTCCAATATAGCCGTGAAAACCCAGCCACACATTTTGGTTAGAAAAACCGCTGTTTCCGAAAATACCTGAATATTCAATGACCGCTGGGCTGCCGTATTGCCAGCCAATGCCGCCATACACTGCTTCTGAACTTTGATCCCATTTCAATGTGTAACGGCCTGGCTCTTCAAGCGTAAATTCTGCCGAGCCATCTGTTTTGTAGAATGAAAAGTACATGCCATCGCGAATGCCTGAGGCCGAATTTTGGGTAAATGTTTCTGCCCGAACGGCGGTAATAAAAATACTCAGCGTGCAGATAACAAAGAGCGCGCAGGTGCGCAGAACTTGGGTGAAAACTGTATTCATATAGAAGGTCTCCATGGCTGTGGGAAAGGCACACACATTAAATGTGCCATTTTTTTATTTTGCGTGTGCAAAACCCGGTACTTAAAAGCCCGGCTTTTTATATTCGGCACACTGCCTAATCTGCCCTTTTATGTTGCGCCAGCCAGGCGTGCCGCGATTGGCGGCCCGGTCTATGAGTTATATGTCGTGCGCGGCGGTATGCCGGGGTGCTTTTAACCAGCCGCCAGCAACTCTTTTTCTTCGCCTGTTTGCTAAAACCCCCGTAGACCTTTGTCATCGGGATGAATGCAAAAATGTAATACAATTTAAAGCCTACCCTAATCGATTGCGCCCTGGCAGTGGCATCGCGCTAATGTGTGAAGTGGTTTGGTTTTGCAGGGGGCGGGTTTGGCGTGTTTCACACCTGCGCAGCTGTTTAAACCAGAGGGTGTGGTTAGGAGCCGGGATTAATTCAGGGTGGGCTTAAGATGTTCAGAACGCGGGTTGCTGAGAAATTTTTCAATCTGCTTGCCTAAGCGCTAGGATAAGCCTTCAATAGCGATTTTTGCGGAACAATTTATGTCGGAAATTGAATGGCAAGCGGCGGCCTTTCGCCGCCTAGTGGCACATTTGCAAGCCCACCCAGAAGTACAAAACATTGATCTTATGAACCTGGCGGGCTTCTGCCGCAATTGCCTGTCCAAATGGTACCAAGAGGCCGCAGCAGCCGATGGCAGCGCCCTGACCTATGAGCAGACCCGCGAGTTGATTTACGGCATGCCCTACGGCGAATATAAAACCCGCTATCAAACACCCACAACGCCTGAGCAACAGGCGGCGTTTGAGCAAAAACACCAGGCCCAATCCAGCCAGCAACAGTAAGGCGGATTCCCCGCCGAAAGGTACTCCGTGCACATCCACGCCCTCAACCTGTATCCAGTCAAATCCCTGGCGGGCATAAGCCTGCCTCGAGCGCTGTTAACCGCCAAAGGCCTTGCCACGCCTTGCCACGATGGCTTGCTGTACGACCGCCAATGGATGTTAATCAATGCGGCCGGGCAGATGGTGACCCAGCGGCAGTTGCCCGAACTTGCCTTGGTGCAGCCGGTCATCGAAGACGATCAGTTGTTTTTGACGGCACCGGGCCTGCCCCCTATAGCACTCACCGGGTTGGAGGTGGATGCGCCCTGCGAGCCAAGCCAGGTATGGAAAACCCCGGTACAGGTACAGGCACTAGCTGCGCTTACCGATTGGTTCGCGTTAGTAGTGCCGGGGGCGAGCCTGCGCTTGGTGCAGCTTGCGGCCCCTCGTCCCATGCTCACCGAGCGCTTTGGCTCTTCCAGTGAGACCCACTTTGCCGATGCAGCGCCCTATCTGGTGGCCAATACCGCATCCTTAGCCGCGCTAAATCAGGCGCTCATCAGTGAAGGTGAAACCCCTGTGGATGAGCGGCGCTTTCGCGCCAATATTTGGCTTGATGGGATAACTGCTTTTACCGAACATCAAGTGCCGGTTTTGAGTTTGCCCCAGGGCCAAATCCGTATGGTGGATCACTGCCAACGCTGCAGCGTAATCACCGTAGACCCAGAGCGCGGCGTGTTCTGCCCCAACGCCAAACCCTTTAAAACCCTCGCCCGTTTAAATGCAATGCCCAATCAACCCAAAGCTCCGGCATTTGGGGTTAATGCGGTGTTTGAGCAAACTGAAAATACCTGGGTGGCGGTGGGTGAATGGTGTTAATAAACAATTCTGCGCGCAATGTACAAACGCGATATCAAAAGGAGACACAGTGAAAGTGAGTAATCGTTTATTTATGGCTGCTTTATGCCTGGTGAGTTGCAGTGCTCGGGCTGAAACTCATCAACCATTTATCAGCATTATGGCGGCGCCTTTTGCAGCCTTAGACGCAGGTGAGCCGCAAGAAGAGTATTCGCAATCAGGAGCGGCATCACAGCAGGAACACTTTAGTATGAATTTGCACCGGGGTTATGGTGTGCGAATAAGCGCCTATAACATGTATGCGAGCATCACCCAGGCGCAGACCTCGTCCGACAGTGAAATTCCCAATGCAGATTTTAAGGTGATTACACTCGGTTTTTTATTTGATGAAAATGACGATGAATCCTATCCGGTAGGCCTATATAGCCGCGCGGGTATAGGGTTTGGTGCTGGGGGTTTTGATTATGCCCGTACTGAGCTTAATGAGAGTAATCTGGTCTCTGAAGTATTCCTCGAAGGCGGGCTAACCCTACAGCACACGATTCAAATTGGAATACAGGGAAAACTACAGAGTTTATTTCGGGTGGGCGATACCAAGGCAGTGATTGGTGAAGTAGCCCTGGTGGCAAGCCTACATCTATAGCTCAAAGCTCTTTTAACAGCGCGTTGAAATAGTACCTTGCGTGGGTGGGCGGCGTTAAATATGGCCAAAAATCTTCATTTAATGCATGTAAACCCAGCAATTGCTCCTGCATGGGTATTCCTGCAGTCGTCCGGTTTTCCGCCAAATTTGTCTTGCCAGAGCGTCGCAGCCAACAAAGTTCAACAAGCTGTTCACTACAAAAATAGACTACTAAATTTACTACCTAGGTACCAGCAAAGAATACACATCATTTCAGACACGCCGTAAATACATCCGTGTAGGCTCGTCAAAAAGATCCCTCTTTTTGACGGTCTGAAACGATGTGTATTCTTTGCTTCCGTACAACAGGTATAGGCCGCAATTTTTAGAATTAGGAATATTTTATGTTGAATGCAGAATTTGCACACAGCTATGCCAAACACTGGGTTGAGGCCTGGAACTCACGCGATATCAATAGCATCCTCAGTCATTATCACGACGATTTTGTTATGTCGTCACCGAAAATTGCCACCATAGCGGGTGAGCCATCCGGTGTGCTGCGGGGTAAATCTGCGGTTGCCGCCTATTGGACTAAAGCGCTATCGCTGATTCCGCAATTAAATTTTGTATTGGCAGATGTTTTTATCGGGGCCGATAGCTTGATTTTGCATTATCACAGCTTTAGCGGCCCAGTTACAGAAGTGTTTTTCTTTAACGAGCAAGGCTTGGTTGTTAAAGCTGCTGCACATTATTTGGCCACCGCCTAAAAGCTGCACCCAATCTGGGCCGCACCTGTGTGGCGCATTGTTATCCCAAATCACTCACTCGGCGGCGCGAATTATTCATGGCCTTACTCCATCCATCATCCCTTGCTGGCAACCCAAGGCGCTACATTATTTTTACCGTTTTTTACAATGCGCGGGCCTATTACCCTGTATTGGCGGTGTTATTTTTAGACTTGGGTTTAAGCCTGGATCAATTTGTTCTGCTCAATTTAATCTGGGCGTTGACCATATTTTTTTGTGAAGTACCCTCCGGCGCCCTGGCCGATACCTGGGGGCGTCGCAATTTATTAGTGGCCGCCGCCGTATTGATGATTATTGAAATGCTGTGTTTGTTAATTGCGCCCGTGCAAGGCGGCAGCCTGTTAATTGCGTTGTGTGTGCTCAACCGCCTGTGCTCTGGATTATCGGAAGCCTGCGCCAGCGGTGCTGACGAAGCCCTGGCTTATGATTCCCTGCCAACTGAAAATCGCGCCCAGGCCTGGGATAAAATTCTCGCCGATGCCATGCGCTGGCGTTCCGCCGGTTTTATGCTGGCCATGTTATTAGGTGGCTTTTTATACGATCCCAGCGGATTAAATAAACTGCTACCCAGCGATTTAGCCATCGGTACAGAGGCGGCCCACCGCTTACCCATTTATTTAGTGCTCGGCCAGGGTTTTATTTGTTTGTGGGCCAGCCTCACTATGGTGGAGCCCGCCCGCCAGGCGGCGCCTGTCAGTTTGGCCGCATTAACGCGGATTATTTTTGCCAGCGCCCTTTGGTTGTGGCAACAAAAATTATTGCGGGTTTTAGTATTAACCGGCCTGGTACTCGACGCCGTGGTGCGCAATTTTGCCACGCTTAATAGCAGTTATTACCGCTTGATTGAATTACCTGAATGGAGTTTTGGCGTCATAGGCGCGGGCTTAGGCTTAGCAGGAATTGCTGTGCCGTCCCTGGCCAAATATTTAAACAGCCGGTTAAGCCCTCAGGCCAATATTAATCTTACGGCAATCTGTGTATTAATTCTGCTTGCTGCCCTTATTCCCGCCTGGCCATTGTGGGGCATTCTTCCTGCTAGCCTATTAATGCTCAGTATGGGCTTTTTAGGCTTTACCCTAAGCAAAGCTATTCACCAAGCGGCCAGCAGCGACAACCGCGCAACTGTGTTATCGGTGAAGGGCCTGGTATTTAATTTAGGTTATGGGCTGATGAGCCTTGGGTTTTCCGCGCTATTAGCTAAAGCAGGTAGCGATGCTCAAGGCCAAAATTTAATAATGGCCCTGCAGTGGCAGTGGCCCTTAATTGCAGTTATTTTAGCGGTGTTAATCATGTGGGGCGCTTGGGTGCTGCGGCATCCGCCAGCCAAAGTGAATAAAGTCTAACAGCTTGTTGAAATACGTAGGCGGCGACGCGCTGGCAAGGCAAATTTGGCGAAAAAACCGGAGTTTACACGCAGTAAATGAGGATT
>DAOQGS010000106.1:0-8870 GCA_035338675.1 Cellvibrionaceae bacterium | reverse complement strand
GCCCAAGCGGAACTCGGTGCTAAGGTATTTGCCGAGAACTGTGTTGCCTGCCACGGCACAGACGCCAAAGGCCAATACGCCACCGGCGCTCCCAACCTCACCGATAAAACCTGGTTGTATGAGGGCACGCGGGAAAATATTCGCCAAACCATCCGCAATGGCCGCAACAACCAGATGCCCGCCCAGGAACACACTCTGTTACCAGAGAAGATCCACCTGCTAGCTGCCTACGTGTATCATCTTTCCAACAACGCGGCTAAATAGATAATGCGTCTACGGGCTGCCTCGGCAGCCCCTTCTCTATTCCCCCCAATAGGTTGAAGCAGTGACAGACAAACCGCAGGGCGACAAACCGGAAATTCGTTACGTCAATTTATACGAACCCGAAGCTAAAATTTACACCCGCAAAATATCCGGCTTTTATCAGCGCCTGCGCCGCTACTCAGGCATCCCGCTGGTTGCGCTATTTGTATTGCTGCCCTGGATTTCCATTGATGGCCGCCCCGCTGTATGGCTGGACATGGCCCACCAAAAATTCCACTTTTTATCGATTACCTTCTGGCCGCAGGATCTTATGCTGCTGGCCTGGCTGTTTATTATCGCCGCCTACGCCTTATTTACCGTAAGCACCGTTTTTGGCCGTGTATGGTGTGGCTTCACCTGCCCGCAAACCATCTGGACATTAATTTTTATTGTGATTGAGGACCTCTGCGAAGGGGATCGCAACAAACGCATCAAACTGGATAAACAGAGCTGGGACGGGGAAAAAATTCTGCGCAAAGGCAGCAAACATCTGCTCTGGTTTTTAGTGGCATTTTTTACCGGCATTACTTTCGTCGGTTATTTTGTACCGGCGCCGGAACTGGTCAAAGGGCTTCTGCCCCATATCACGCCAGACGGACACATCGGTATTGAGTTAGGCGGCTGGCCGATATTTTTTGTGCTGCTCTGCTCCGGCATGACCTACCTCAACGCCGGTTGGATGCGCGAGCAGGTGTGTAAATACATGTGCCCCTATTCCCGCTTCCAAGCGGCCATGTACGACAAAGATACCATTTACGTGCAATACGACAGCGCCCGCGGCGAGCAGCGCGGCCCGCGCAAGCCGAACGAAGATTACAAGGCCAAGGGGCTGGGCGACTGTACCGACTGCTCCTGGTGTGTACAGGTGTGCCCGGTGAATATTGATATTCGCAATGGCACCCAATGGGAATGTATCAACTGCGGCCTGTGTGTTGATGCCTGTGATTCTGTTATGGATAAAATGGGGTACGAGCGCGGCCTGGTGCGCTTTACCTCAGAAACTCAATTAACCACCGGCAAATACCGCATTATTCGCCCCAAAACCATCGGCTATGCAGTGGCGATGCTGATTATGGTAGCGGCGTTTTCCTATCGCTTATCCATCCGTGAGCCTCTAAGCGTTGATGTGGTGCGCGACCGCTCGGCCCATTTATTTCGCCTCGATGGCGACGACATTCAAAACGTCTACACCGTAAAAATTAACAACATGGACCAGCAGGAACACACCTTTGTCGTCGATGTTAAAGGCCTGTACTCGTTCCGCGTGCTTAACGCCCGCCAGGTGCATGTTAAATCCGGGGAAGTTTATTCGCTGCCGGTGCGGGTGGCAGTGCCTAAAGCCGAGCTAAAAGGCGAGGAAAATACCATTACCATCAGCGCCACCAGCGTGGAAACGGGTTTAAGTGCCTCGGAAGATTCAACCTTTATGGGGCCCTCCCATGATTAACCCAGCCGCAGTGGAAGCGTCGGTAGCCGGTAAAAAAAGCTCCTGGCGAGAACCCTGGTTTTGGATGGTGCTAGGCCCTTTAATCCTCACCATACTTACCTCACTCATATTTGTTTATATCGCCGTGAGCGGTGCTGATCAGCGTGTGGTGGATGATTATTACACCGAAGGCAAAGCCATTAACCACCGCTTTGAGGCGGATAAACTGGCCGCCGCCCTGGGCGTTGGTGCTCAAGTACGGGTTGATACTGTGTCCGGGGAAGCCCTGGTGGAGCTAACAGGTTTAAGCGTTTTTCCCGACCAACTTACGCTGTATTTTTCCCACCCGGTTAAGGCCACCGACGATTTAACCGTGCAATTAAAAAAAATAAATGCCAGCCGTTATCGCGTGGATTTACCCAAACAACTCGCAGGCCGCTGGTATCTACAGCTCACCCCGGCCGATGCTGCAGCCGATAAAAAATGGCGCTTAGTAGGCGAGCTGGATTTAAACCAACAACAAACCCTGACACTCGCCCCAGAGGTGCAATAATTCTTGCAATTTCCACCTTGTTACCATTGTGGTTTGGAATCGCACCCGGATTATTCCGCACCTATCAACAACCAGCCACACGCATTTTGTTGCCTCGGCTGCCAAGCGGTAGCCCTCACCATTGCAGGCTCGGGTCTAGCTGATTTTTATCGTTTTCGCAGCGAACCGAATAACCGCGCTAAAACTGCAAAAATGAATTTTGCTGCATTTGACGATGCAGAGGTGCAAAAAGAATTTGTGGTGGAGCTTGCCGATGGCGCCAAACAAGCCAACCTCATTATTGCAGGCATCACCTGCGCAGCCTGCGTGTGGTTAATTGAACGCCACTTAAAATCCCTGCCCGGTATCCTCAGCTGCGGCGTCAACTCACTCAACCACCGCGCATTTATTCGATACGCCCCGGCAGAAATTGCCCTCAGCGATATTTTTATCGCACTCAATGCCATAGGCTACAACCCCGAACCCCAACGCGCCCAAAGCCAATTTAATTATTGGCGCGAACAACAACGCACAGCCTTAATTCGCCTGGGGGTTGCCGGTATTAGCATGATGCAGGCGGGCATGGTGGCCGTGGGCCTGTACGCGGGTGCGCTACAGGGGTTAGATGAACACTGGCAAACTATTTTGCGCTGGATTACTTGTTTATTCGCCATACCCGTAGTGTTTTATTCATCGCAACCGTTTTACGCTGGCGCTTGGCGCGCGCTGAGCCTAAAAAAACTCAACATGGATGTCTCCGTAAGCCTCGCTCTATTAATTGCCTTTTTTGCCAGTTTCTATGCATCCGTCACGCAAACCGGCGAGGTGTATTTTGAATCCATCGCCATGTTTGCCTTTATTTTATTGGCGGGCCGTTATATCGAACAGCGCGCTCGGTTTCGCAATTTTCAACAGGGCGTCAACGGCACGCACACCATACCCCTAGCTGCATTGCGCGTAAATGAAACCCAAACACTCGAAGAACTTATACCCGTATCGCGGGTGCAAACAGGCGATCATATTAAAGTGACGGCAGGTGAATTATTTCCCTGCGACGGCACAGTGGTATCCGGCGAAAGCTATGCTATTGAATCGCTCATTAGCGGCGAATCACAACCGCAACCGAAAAAACCCGGCAGCCAAGTGTTAGCTGGCAGTATCAATGGCGATGCCGCGCTCGTTATTGCCGTTACAGCCACAGGCCCCAATACACAATTAGCTGCGATAGAACAACTTATGGATGAGGCGAGCGCTAATCGCCCACGTTATTTGTCGTTTAATGATCGCATCAGCAATTATTTTATCGCCGCCGTTTTAGTCGTAGCGGCAGGCAGTTTTACCGCCTGGCATTTTATTGCCCCCGCAAAAGCCCTCTGGATTGCCCTATCAGTATTGGTGGTGACCTGTCCCTGCGCACTTGCCATCGCCATGCCCGCCGCCTGGATTTGTGCGCTAAACCACCTGCGCCAAAAAGGCGTGTTAATTAAATCCAGTGATTTTTTTGAGCGCATTAATAAAGTCACGCGTATCGTGTTTGATAAAACCGGCACCCTAACCGATGGCGAATTAACCCTCGCCCAAGTTATCGCGTTGCAAGGCACGCAGGAGCAGGCGCTCAGCGTAATCGCAAGCTTGGAGGCTGCGAGTGTGCACCCAATTGCACAGGCATTTTTAAACATCCCCAGTGCCGGCCGTGTAGACAACAATAGAGTTGTCGCCAATCAAGGTGTTGAAGGTAATATTCAGGGCATTTTTTATCGCTTTGGTGCCGCCCACTTCGCCGCCCCTGCCTGCCCCCCCGCCTACCCCGGTGTGGGCCAATGGTTATTATTAACTGCCGATGGCGCCCCCATGGCCTGGGTTCAATTGCAGGATAAAATCCGCCCCCAGGCAAAAACCTGTCTCGAACAATTAACGCAAGCGGGCTACACCTGTGAAATTATCTCCGGTGATCGCCAAGAAAATGTCGAGCAGCTTGCATCCCAGTTAGGTGTAGAGCAGTGGCAGGCTAACGCCACGCCTCAGGATAAATTAACCCGCCTGCTCCAGTACCAACAAAACCAGGCAGTCATGATGGTGGGCGATGGCATTAACGATGTGCCTGTATTAGCCGGTGCAGATGCCTCCTTAGCCATGGGCCGCGCCAGTACCCTCGCACAAACCCAAGCTCAAGCAGTACTCATTCAAAGCGATCTCGCCCTTATCAATTATCTCTTCCACTACGCCGCCCGCCTACAACACATCATTAAGCAGAATTTCTACTGGGCTCTCGCGTACAACTGCATCGCCATACCCGCTGCCGTAATGGGATGGGTGCCACCCTGGTTGGCTGCCGTCGGCATGTCTACCAGCTCATTAATTGTCATCATGAATTCTCTGCGCCTGGCGTAACCCCCAAGCACCACGCACAGTTACTTTTTTCACTGCCTGAGTTAGACTGGTTTTTTGCCTCACACGTAGATTTTTATGCTAGAAATTGGCCGCTTCAACTTCTTAACAATCAAGAAACAAGTGGAATTTGGTGTTTACCTCGACGGCGGCGAAGCTGGCGAAATTTTATTGCCGCGCCGATATGTTCCCCAGAATGCCGCCATTGGCGACAGCTTAAATGTATTTATTTATTTTGACTCCGAAGACTGCCTCATCGCCACCACAGAAAAACCCAAAATTCTTTGCGGGCAATGTGCGTTATTAACGGTAAAGGATGTTAACAAAGTGGGCGCTTTTATGGATTGGGGCCTAATGAAAGATCTCTTGGTGCCCTATGCAGAACAACATAAACCTTTCGAGCTGGGGCAAAAATACGTTGTTACCGCGTACACAGATAAACATACCGGGCGCATTTTGGCATCCTCAAAATTGCACCGCCATTTAAAAGAAACCGCACACCACTTCCCACCCCTCACCCCATGTGATTTATTAGTTTTTGGCAAAACAGACATGGGCTACAAAGTAGTCGTGGACAATGCTTATTTGGGCCTAATTTTTCGCGACGAGGCATTTAAACCTTTGCGCTACGGGCAGCGTTTAAACGGCTATATTAAAGGTTCGCGACCGGATGGAAAGCTGGATATTCTATTACAGCTGCCCGCAGGCATCGGGCGCGATGAGTTGAGCCAAAAAATACTAGCCTATATCGAGGCTCAAGGAGGAGTATCATTCATCACCGACAAAAGCCCGCCGGAGGATATTTACACATTATTCAATGTCAGCAAAGCAAATTTCAAAAAGGCGGTCGGGGGCTTATTAAAACAAGGGAAAATAAGATTGGGAGAAAACGAAATCCGATTAAATACTCAACAATAACATATAGGCTCATGCCTCTGGACAATTTTGGAAATTGCTAGCTCGCGGCACCACCAACTCGTGATCTTTTTCTGTAAACAAATGTATTTAAAGTAAGGCGCCCTTTACGAGGGTCTGCGTCCAGCACACAATTTGGACTTATGGTGCCCGAATGAAGAATATTTGAGGGGTAAATAATAAGGCGATTAAATACAGCACCTATATCCGCAATTTGATCAAAGTATTTATTTGCCCCATGCATATAGGTTATGTCCTCCGACTGTAAAGCGCCTTCCTTTATGAGGGTTTCATTATAATGGTCTATTTGGCTTGCATCGATCGTCTCGAAACCAGTGCTTTTATGGCGATACAAAGCTGTCCCACCCATCTCGGGCGAACACAGGTAATGCACACACGCCAGGTCACCCGTTTCAAATGAATCGATATGTGGCAACCGCTGCTTGGGAGACAGATGCTCAGGTGGCGTCGTCACCATCGAAAATAGCGCTTTACTTCCCTGAATTTGATTGAGCGGCAAATCAAACGCATGTTCTAAGAGTACACCCAGGTATTGATACAAGGTGTGCACATACATATCTGGCGCCTGCATTCTAATGCCTGGGTAAAAGGTATCGATTTTCTCCAGCTTTCCAAGAGCCGCGCAATAGTCCACCAATTGCTCTGCATGTGCTATAAAGTTATCAATAACTAACAAAGGGGTTTTTTCCCTGCCCACCTTATAGGCCTTATAGGCAAAATCAGCATGCAGTTGCGGTGTAAAAGCCATTATTTACCCCCCAAAATGTAACCTTATTTCCCGCAATAGGCCCGCACAAAATCGGCGTGTGCAGGAAGTTTTTCAACTGCATTTTTCACATTTGCGCTCATAGTTGTTAGGAATTTCTTCAACTCGGCCTCGGGCATTAATTTAACCAACTCGTGATAATGGGCCGGCATTAACCTCTGCCCAAACATAACCTGCGTCCACGAATCCACACGAAATAATTCCCCGTCAGCTTGATAGGCGTGGGCATTTTGTTTAAAGAGTTCAACCCTAAGCTTTAGGGTCTCAGGCACCGGCATGGCCCGACAATAATCCCAAAACGCAGTGTCACAACGTTCAGTAGTATTATAATGCAGCACAATAAAATCACGCAGCTGCTCCATTTCAACCCGGCTCAAACGATTGTATTCCGAGATTAACGCTTCATTCACACCTGAAAAAGGAAATAAATGCATCAGCCTATTAACACCCATCATAATCAAATGGATGCTGGTTGACTCTAACGGCTCAATAAAGCCACTCGCCAGCCCGAGTGCGACGCAGTTTTTCTTCCACACCTCTTTGCGTCGTCCTGTTTGGAACTTGATAGTCCGCGGCTCGGTAAGCAACTCCCCCTCTATATTATCGAGGAGTTTTTGCCTGGCCTCATCGTCGGATAAGTAAGGACTTGAATATACCAGTCCGTTGCCTACACGGTGCTGCAATGGAATTTGCCACTGCCAACCCACATCATGTGCAATGGAACGGGTATAGGGCACAGCAGGCCTTACACTTGCTGTCTGCACAGCCACAGCGCGATCGCACGGCAACCAATGGGACCAATCCTCATAGCCTGCGTTTAACGTCTGCTCAATCAATAGGCCGCGAAATCCGGTGCAATCTATAAACAAATCCCCCTCTATTAATTCTCCTGATGCTAGTTTTAGACCGGAAATATAACCGCCATCATCTTGTAAGACCTGCTGTATTTTTCCCTCTTTACGCTTAACACCATGTGCTTCGCTTAAACCACGCAGATATTGCGCATAACGACCCGCATCCAAATGGAATGCGTAATTGATTTCTGCATCGGGAGCGGTGGCAAAACGATGTTGTTTGCCTGCCTGCAGCTCAACACAATATTCACCAAAATCCCCAGCGATACCCAACTCTTTCGCGCGCAACCAAAAATGGTGGAAATCACACAGCCAGGTCTCTTGGCCGGTTTTACCAAAGGAGTGAAAGTAGTTATCACCCTTCTGCCCCCAATTTTCAAATTGGATCCCCAACTTAAAAGTAGCCTCGGTTGCCCGCATAAATTCACGCTCATCAATTCCAAGCAAGCGATGAAAAGTGCGCATAGGTGGAATGGTCGCCTCACCAACACCAATAGTGCCAATTTCGTCTGACTCGATTAGTGTGATATCCAACAAGCGTCCCATTTTCCGGCCAAGCGCAACCGCAGCAATCCAACCCGCCGTGCCGCCACCTGCGATAACAACTTTTTTAATTTGCGTTTTCAAAATTTTTTTCCAAGCAATTAAATTAACGATTTAGTTTCTGCAATAACATCGCTCGCAATCGACGCGCCGCATTATCATCTATAGCCCCCAAATAACCACGCGCATGTTCAGGCAAATGCGCACCGGCGTTGCTATCACTATTAAATACATAGTAATCAAATAGGTGCTTCCAAGCCTGCTTCTCCTGCTCTGGCCGATCACGAATACTCAACAATGCGTGATAGAGAACATTCATCGCCTGGCCACGGATTTTTGGGTAGGTATTCCACCAATAATTAATTAAAATATTAAAAGGGCTTAACGCTTCAACCTGATGCCACCACATACAAGGAATAAATATCGCGTCGCCAGGTTCTAAATGAGCGACCTGACCGAATTTAATTGCCTCCGCAAAACGCGGAAATCGCTCGAAATCGGGCTCATCAAAGTCAACCATTGTAATGGCCGGGCCACCCGGATTTAAATCAAGCGGCCCGGGGTAAAGATTATGCACCTGATCCGGTGGAAACAAAGTAAACTTGCGCCGCCCCGCAATACAACAAGCGATATTGCTCTGGGCATCGTAATGGCATGGCGAGTTAGTCTTATTACCAATCCAGATTCCTCGTAACGGATCGGCAAACTCTAGTGGATACTCATTAAAGTAAGAGGAATTGAAAGGCAAATCATTTTGCTCGATCAATGATGGAAAATAGGTATCAATTATATTTGAGGCAATATATCGGACCGGCGGGCTCTCCTGCTGAAGCCCATCCAATATTTCATCAAGCACTTCTGCGATGTTCGCTTTTTTGATCGCGAAATTTAGTTGGCTAACTTCCGGGTTGTAAGCCCAACGTCTAACCCCCGGATCCCCAAAGTAAACCGGCGCTAACTGTCCACTATAGTGCTCTTTTAGCATTGCCACTGCAGCAGCTGGCGATTCAAGGGCAGCACATACAAGCGGCCAATGTTTAACAAGCCCTTTTAATACGACCGGTTGGCCAGATGCATAGACCTCATCGGGGACACAATTAGGCTCGCATCCGTCAATGGTTT
>DAOQGS010000105.1:0-8878 GCA_035338675.1 Cellvibrionaceae bacterium | reverse complement strand
TTCGCCAAATTTAACGCCGCCAGTGCTAGCAAGGTAGTATTTCAACAAGCTGCTAGAGCAGACCAGCCGGATGATATAGGTGCATTTTAGAAACCTCTTTTTAAGTCAGGGATATTGTGCAACCTTCGCCAGCAGGCAGCCCAGCGACGGGGCAAAATAGGATACTTGTACATATTCAAAACAGTCAGGAATTCAGGCTTAATCAGAACATCCTTTATTAGGAAATCCCTTTTCGCAGGATTATTTAAAAATAACCACCAGCATCCCTACAGATTGAGTCCAATCAACTTGCGATAATTGCCTCCCCATATGCGCGCCCGCACCTGTTAAACCTATCGACATTTGCAAAATCTACAGTTATTCACTTTTAACAAATAAATCACCCGCATAAAAAATTTACCAGCCTACAGCTATTCCCTCAGCCAGGGCTGTAACTTTTGCGCAGAATAAACCGGCAATATCACACAGCTTAGGGTTCGGGTTACTCATAACCTGCTAACACTTAACCGACTTTTCTCGATTAAGCTCAATCAAATACTTTTAGGAGAATCTTTATGACTATTCGCACTTTAGATGAAAATGAAATCGACCAAGTCGCAGGCGGCGCCTTGGCGACAACTTTTGTTGCCAGCACCAGCTCCCTCACTTCTTTAGCTTCCTCATCCAGCTTTATTTATCGGCCGATAAAAGCAATCTGCAAAATTGGCGGCGGCGTAGGCCCTATCAGCTGCATGGAAGTTATTCCTGCGGGCGTTGTCGCTCGATAACCCGATAGGCCTTATTAATTCAAAGTTAATAAGGCCTTGTTAAGGAGGCGATATGATTAGCAACGAAACTCTGCGCACAACCTTTATCACGCCGGGCATTCGCTATTATTTGCATAAAAAACTGGCCCACATTAGCCCAGCACAGGTTGATATACGCACAGAGGAGTTACTTAAGTTTCTCAACATATCCCACCACTGCAGCGGCGATATTCCGTTTAACCATGAAGTAGACGAAATTTGGCATTTATGGATTTTGGAAACCCAAGAGTATTTCGCCCTCTGCCAAAAATTAAGGGGCGCACCTAACAGTTACATCCATCACTGCTCCAATGATTATATAGAGTTTTCCAATCCTGAGATTAAAGCACAGGAGCCAGACATGGACCGCCTATTTAATATTCTATTAACCTACGTCTACAACTATGGGCCATTCGAGGCGGAGCGAATTATTTATTGGCCGCTAGCGTTGGATATCCAACAAAATGCACAGTTGACGGTGGATGAATTTAATCAGTGGTTATTCCAGGTACTGCGCGAGCAATCATCGCTTTGCGCGTAAGAATAGTGGACGCGCTGAATAAGTAGAGATTTCAAAACCAACGCAGAAGACAAGCCTACTTAGGCGTTAAAGAAATGTACGCATGGGTTTTTGAAAACATCAATTAATCAAAATCCAGCATGTACATGCAGTGTCACTACACGCGCCCTGTGGCGCAGGATCTAAGGAATATTTATGGGCCAAGCATTATTTCGCGCAGAAGTATTCAGCGCCCCGCCGTTGAATTGGGGCACCACACGCCTTGGCGCCCCCCTGCCCTGGCAGCTGGTAATTGGCGCCTGCGCACTGATTATTGCCGCGAGTATCGTTTTACTCCTGCGCGTAGAATACACAAACAAAGCCAAAGTGGCCGGGTTTTTATCCCCCAGCCAGGGTGTGATAAACCTCTGGTCACCCAGCGGCGGCGTTATTCGTGAGTTGTATGTAAAAGAAGGCGATACTGTAGAGAAGGGGCAAACCCTGTGTTTAATTAGCAGCGCGACCAACACCGCCACCGGCAACACCCAAGCGCAAATTCTCGAACAATTAACCAATAAAAAACACAGCCTAGAAGAATCGTTAAACCGCCAGGATACCATTGCCGATCTGGAGCGCACAAAACTTACATCCCAGAGTGAAAAACTCAATGCCGACTGGGCGCAAAATCGCGCCGAATTTAACCTGGCCGAACGTAAAATACAGTCCTTGCAACTCATAGGCGATAAATACCAGCGCCTATATCAACAACAATTTGTCTCCGAATTAGAACTGGAGCAGGCGCGCCAGAGAATTTTGGAGGCACAATTACACCTGCACAACCTCACCCAGAACGCTCATTTCTTACAACATGAAATAAGCCGTATGGCGCAAGAGCATGCATTATTAGCAGCCAGCAGCCAAGAGCGCAAAAATGCTCTGCAGCGCGATATCAATCAGCTACAACAGGAAATACTCCAGCAGCAACACAACAGCGCCCATGTGGTAGCTGCACCGGATGCTGGAATTGTCGGCACTGTAGCTGTGCACCCAAGCCAGATGATTAATGCCAACCAGAGCCTATTTACTCTTCTGCCCGCACACAGCCCATTGCAAGCCGTGTTAATTGTGCCCAGCCGAGCCGCGGGTTTCATTCAAACAGGCCAACAGGTTGTCATGCGGTACGGCGCCTTTCCCTACCAAAAATTCGGCACTCAACAGGGCAAAATTATCTCCATCGATCACGCTATTACCCAACAGGGGGATGCCAATGTGCCCATTGCCATTCGAGAGCCCAGCTATTTAGTGGCGGTGGAATTAAACGCACAGGCTATTCACACCTATGGTGACACAACAGCATTAAAAGCCGGCATGTTATTGGACGCCGATATTTATTTAGACCATCGCTCCTTGGCAGACTGGCTACTCGACCCGATCAAAAGCATCAGCCGCAAATAACGCATCGGTTCATATTTTAAAACCCATCAGGATTTATTTATGTTAGGGCCAATAGGATTTTTTAAACGGCAGCCGCCGCTCATTTTGCAAACCGAAGCGGCCGAATGCGCGCTGGCCTGTTTAGCCAGTATTAGCAATTTTTATGGCCGCGCCTGCGATTTAATGAGCCTGCGCAGCCAATTTGATATCTCCCTAAAAGGCTCCAGCCTCAGCAGCTTAATTCAATTGGCCGAGGCGATGGGTTTTAACTCGCGGCCGGTGCGGGCCGAGCTGAACGAATTGAGCGAATTACAGCTGCCCGCCATTTTGCACTGGGATCTCAACCATTTTGTCGTGCTCACCCGCAGCAGCCAACAAAGTATCTGTATTCTCGACCCCGCGTACGGCGCAAAAACTCTTCCCCTCAACCAGGCATCCCGCCATTTTACCGGCGTTGCCTTGGAGCTATACCCTAAAACCACGTACAGCAAACCCATTACACCGCAGCGCTTGGGGTTTCGCACTTTGCTGCACAATATGCTGGGCATTAAATCCGCCTTAGCCAGTTTATTTTCCATTGCCCTGCTGCTGCAGTTATTCACCCTGGCCACACCCATTTTTATGCAAATGGCAGTGGATACCGTTGTGGTATCTGAAGATAAGGATTTATTAACCGCGCTGGGTTTAGGTTTTTTATTATTAGCACTCATACAACCCATTATCGGTAGCTGCCGCCAGTGGTTCGCTATTCGCTTAGGCCAAGCCACCGAATTTCACCTGCACAATAATTTATACGCTCACCTATTGCGCCTGCCCCTAGCATTTTTTGAAAAACGCCAAAGCGGCGATATTATTTCCCGCTTTGATTCTCTCAAACAGGTGCAAACCGCCCTCACCCAACAATTTATCGAAAGTATTTTAGATGGCTTATTAGCCTGCCTCACCTTGCTGATGCTAGCGCTGTACAGCATCCCGCTAACCCTGGTAGTGGTTGCTGCCATAAGCCTTTACACACTGCTGCGCGCCATCACCCACCGGCCACTGCGTGCTGCAGGTGAGCACGATTTGGTGACCGCCGCCAAAAAACACTCCTATTTTTTAGAGAGCATCCGCGCCATTCAAAGCATTAAAACCGCCGACAACATCCCCAATCGCACCAACCGGTTTAATAATCTTGTGGTGGAAAATCAAAATGCCCAGCTGAATAAACAAAAAATAGCCCTGGGCTATCACTTTGGCAATCAGTTGATTTTTGGCCTGGAAAATATTCTCGTCACCTGGATCGGTATCAGCGCTATTCTCAACCACCAATTGTCCCTCGGTGTGCTGTTTGCGTTTATCACCTATAAACGCCAATTCACTACCTGCGTAACGGCCTTAATCGACAATATTTTTGAGTTTAAAATGCTGGATTTACACCTGCAGCGCATTGGCGATATTGCCTTGAGCCCCACAGAAGTGAACGGCCACCAAAGCCCCAGCGCTCAGGCATTGACAATAAACCTTGAGAAGGTAAGTTTTCGCTACGGGTTTAACGAGCCGTTTTTATTTAATCACTTATCCATGCATCTAGCCGCCGGGGAAACCCTAGCCATTGTCGGCCCGTCTGGCACAGGTAAATCCACGCTGGTAAAATTATTATTAGGCTTATTAAATCCCACAGAGGGCGTTGTTTTATTTGGCCAACAGGATTTACACCAGCTGGATAAAACCGCCTACCGCAATTTAGTAGCCGCCGTGACACCGGAAGATCAACTCATCAGCGGCTCCATTCGCGACAATATTATGTTTGGCAATACCCAGGTGGACGAAACACGGCTATTACAGGCAGCCGAAGCGGCGGCCCTACACACGGAAATTCTCGCCATGCCCATGGGCTATCACACGCTGGTGGGCGATATGGGCGCAGTGTTATCCAGCGGGCAAAAACAACGGCTACTGATCGCCCGCGCGCTGTACCGCCAGCCCAAAATCCTGATTCTGGATGAAGCCACCAGCCACCTGGATATCAACAACGAGAAAAAAATACTCGCCAATATTAAACACCTAGTGCCCAGCCAAATATTAATCGCCCACCGCCCCCACACCATTGCCTGCGCCGACCGCGTCATGCGCCTTACGCCTCAGGGATTTGTATATCTCACCACAGAGGAGGTCCTCGCCTGCGCGCCTCACACGGCGAACTGAAGTCGCAATGAAGACACATGATTGCAGACACGCAGCAATTAGGTCCTATTAACCCGGCGGCAAAATAGATCAGGACGATCTATTTTGCCGCCAGGTTAATAATTCAAAGGCCAAACCCCAGGCGCGGTTATATTTTTGATGGAGCCACTAAATATCTTTATCCTGCACTCTCTTCTCTCCCAGCGCTGCCGCCATACCATGTCTAAATCGTCCAGGCCTAAGCCTGCAAAACCTAAACCCGCTAAAAACACAGCCAGCAAACAAACCCCCGTCTCCCCCCTGGAACGCGATGTACTGTATAGCTTCGCACTGGCCCACAGCCTCACCAGCACCGAGTTAATGAGGTTGTTGCAACACCTCAAGATTGCTAACAAAAGTTCGGCGCAACAGCTTAATGAGGCTGTCGCGCGGCTGCTGAAGTTAAACCTTTTAGTTAAAACCAGCGGCTATCCCCACAAAATTTCCTTTGGCGGTTTGTCGGCCGCCCTTGCGGATCTGCTTTTTCGGGGCGGCCATTTGCCTTGGATCAGCGCATTGCGCGCGGTATTTCCGATACAGCCGCGGGGCAACCCCTTTCTGCAGCTCAGCACGCTGACCTGTTGGCGCGAATACGCCTGGGCGACATTTGAAGGCCAATACGAGGCGGCAATCGATTGGCGCGCTCTATTCAATGACCGAAATGATGCGCAGGGCTTTCCGCTTCTAGGCGAGGCCCTCCTGGTCAACGGCCCTTATGGCCAACTCTTGGCGTCGCAGCCGCCGGCAATCCAAGCCTTACTGTTGGATGAAGTGTTTGCCCGCAGCATCGCCACACTTGGCCCCTGTACACATGCCTATGACTTTGCAAGGGCCCACCTGACAGAGCTCATGGCCTACCCAGACGATCTGGAATACTTGTGCTTGCTAGCCTTGTTAAGAGCGGACGAAACCACCTTCACCAGGCTCCACAGTGCGCTCGCGCCTTGGCAACAGCTGTGCGGGCAGGCGTGTTTGAGCCTGCTAAAAGGCCAGTATGCCGAGGCATTTGCGCTGTTTACTGAGCACATAAAACAACGCAAAAAAATCCACAAAGGCACTAAATACCTGCCAGGCATTTGGGGCTATATGTATTGCTTGGCCGCACTGGGTACTAACACCTCCGAAAGCCTGGCCGCCCTGGCCACCCAGGTGCAACAGGGTATCAAACAGCGCCGAGCCGCCTACAACCTACTGGAGCCGCTAGTTGCCCAGTTGCAAGGCGGCCACGCCATAGCGCCCATCATCGGCAGCATAGGTAGCATCAATCTCAATCAGTTTTCCGGCTTGATCCAACTGCTAGTAATCATCTGGCGCCAAGCCAATATCGGCGATGAGGGCAGTGCGCGCTTAAGTGGGCACGTGCAATCGCTGCACACACTCGGCTACCAATGGCTGGCAGCCGAATTCGATGCCATAAACACCCTGCATTTCAAGGCGCCAGCCGTATTACCCGGCTGGCATGCACAGCGGCAGCGCTTACCCCTATTTAAGGCTCTACCTCAAGAGGAAACCTGGCAGCGCGCCCTAACCGCCCTCACCAAATTGCAGCGCAGCGGCAGCTCCGAAGGAGATACCCGCCTGGTATGGTGGCTGCGCTGGCTCAGCGGCGAATTAGCCATAGAGCCACGGGAGCAAAAATGCAGTGCCAAGGGTGTTTGGAGCAAAGGCCGCCCCATCGCCCTTAAACGCCTGTACCAAGGGGATGCAACAGCGGGTATGAGCAGCCAGGATGCCAGGGTGATCGATTGCATCGAACGCAACCGCGATTATTACTACGAAGAGTACGTGCTCAACCTCGCCAAAGCGCTACCGCTATTGGTCAACCACCCCGCCCTGTATTGGCAGGAGGCACCGGAGGTGCGGGTGGAGTTGGTAGCCGGTGAAATCAGCCTACAACTGCAGGAGAAGCCCAACGAAATTGAGCTGCGCTTAGAGCCTTCCATTGACAGCGGACTCCCATTTACCCTGCACAAAATAACCCCCACCCGCATTGCCCTCTACAGCATCAGCAGTGAAATAAAACAAATCGCCAGCGTCATCGGCAATGGCTTGAGTGTCCCTAGTGCCGCCAAAGAGCAATTGGTTGCCGCTCTCAAGGCAATAGCACCCCACATCAGCATTCACTCCGACTTGCCGGAACTCTCCGCCCAAATCCCCAGCCAGCCAGCCGATGCGACCCTGTACGCGCACCTATTGCCCCTCAACGAGGGCCTGCGCCTGCAATTTTTGCAACGGCCTCTCAGCGAGGGCAGTTGGTTTCTCCCTGGGCGCGGCCCCGCCAATGTGGTGGGTGAAGTTGCCGGCGCCCCAATTCAAGCAGTGCGGGATTTAAGCGCGGAAAAAACCCACCTCGGGCAGATTCTGGCCGCCTGCCCAAGCCTTGCCGAAGCCCAGCAAATGGAGGATCAACCAGAATGGCACCTGGAACACCCAGAGGCCTGCCTGGAATTATTAAGTGAGCTGAAAGCCCGGCCCGAAGTGACCCTCGTATGGCCACAGGGCGAGCGCCTGCGTATCAAGGGCAACCGCAGCCTTAGCAACCTTAGTTTAAGCGTGAAGAAAAAAGGCGAATGGTTCGAAGCCGACGGCACCATCAGCCTGGACGACGGCCGTGTGATGGCCCTGCGCGAACTGTTGCAACTGGCCAGCACCAGCACCGGGCGCTTTTTAAAACTTGGCGAGAGCGATTATTTGGCCCTCACCAATAGCCTGCGCAAACGCCTGCAGGAGTTAAACGCCTTCGCCGAAACCACCGGCAAGGGCGGCTTGCGCATCAACCCCTTAGCCGCGCCCGCCCTGGCGGAACTAGCCCGCGAAGTGGGCTCGCTGGAAGCCGACGATGCCTGGCGCCAACAGGTGGCAAGCCTTGACGCCCTGGCTGACTTCCAGCCCAAAGTGCCCAGCACCTTGCAGGCCCAGCTGCGCGACTACCAACTGCAAGGCTTTCAATGGCTGGCCCGCCTCGCCCGCTGGGGCGTGGGCGCCTGCCTGGCGGACGACATGGGGCTGGGCAAAACCGTGCAAACCCTCGCCCTATTGCTAAGCCGTGCCCGCGGCGGCCCGGCTCTGGTGGTTGCGCCTCTGTCCGTGGCCATGAACTGGCTGAGCGAAGCGCAAAAATTTGCCCCCACCCTCAGTATGCGCAGCCACAACACCCAGCGCGACCTCAGCCAACTGGGCGCCTTTGATGTAGTCGTCACCAGTTATGGCCTGCTGCAACAGGATGCCGAACAATTTGCCAAGCCCCACTGGCACACCATTGTGTTGGACGAGGCGCAAGCCATCAAAAATGCCAACACCAAACGCAGCCAAGCGGCCATGGCCTTACAGGGGGATTTTAAAATGCTCGCCAGCGGCACCCCGGTGGAAAATCATCTAGGGGAATTATGGAATTTATTTCGTTTTATAAATCCTGGCCTGCTCGGCTCCAAAGAGCGCTTCAGCGAGCGTTTTGCCAACCCCATTGAAAACGGCAACCTGGATGCACGCAACCATCTCAAAAAATTAATTCAACCCTTTATTTTGCGCCGCACCAAAACCCAAGTGCTCAGCGAATTACCCCCGCGCACGGAAATTACTTTGCAAGTAGAGTTAAGTGAAGCCGAACAACACCTGTATGAAGCCCTGCGCCAACAGGCCGTCGATAGCATCGCCACCGCAAAAGCCAAACCCCTGCAAGTGTTGGCAGAAATTACCAAGCTGCGCAGGTTTTGCTGCAACCCTAAATTGGTGGTAAAAAACACCACGATTGGCGCCAGCAAAATGGCCGTATTTGCCGAGACGCTAACTGAGATTTTAGCGAACCAACATAAAGCGCTAGTATTTAGCCAATTTGTTGATCACTTAAGTTTGGTGCGCGAGTATCTCGATGCACAGCAGATTCACTACCAATATTTAGATGGTGCCACCAGCGCCCCCGAGCGCAAAAAACGCGTGGATAATTTTCAAGCCGGAG
>DAOQGS010000104.1:0-8951 GCA_035338675.1 Cellvibrionaceae bacterium | reverse complement strand
GCTCGCTGTATTCAGCGCTGCCGCCGACGGCTTTTACCGCATCGGCAATGCCTTTAAAAATACTGGTGGCACCGGGGAATTTATCGTTGGGCACGTCGATGCCCTGCCAGGTTACGCTCCAGCCGCCGCTTTGGCGGGACAGATTATTGCCGCCTATGCCCGCTACCAACACCTTGGATTTAGGCTTGATGGGCAGCACGCCCTGGGTGTTTTTCAGCAGCACCAAGGATTCGCGCACCGCTTGGCGGGCCAGGGCGCGGTGCTCGGCAGAGCCTATCACCCCACTGCTTGCCGCCGCCCGTTGCAGGGGGCTCGGGGCGGTAAAAAGCCCCTGGCGCAGTTTCACGCGCAGAATGCGCCGCACGGCATCGTCAATACGTGCTTGGCTGATCACCCCGGCCTTCACCTGGGCCACTACATTGGCGTGGAAGGTTTTCCAGTCCGGCGCATTGGGTATCATAAATAGGTCAACCCCGGCGTTCACGGCCTCTGGGCAGTTATCCAGGGAACAGCCGGGCACGTGGCTCACCGCTTGCCAGTCGCTCACAATAAAGCCATCAAAACCCAGCTGGCCCTTGAGCAACTGGTTCATCAAGCGGGCATTGGCGTGGGAGTGGACGCCGTTCCAGCTGCTGTAGCTGGCCATAACGGTTTGCACACCGGCGTTGAGGGCGCTGATATAACCGGGCAGATGGGTGCGCAGCAGAGCCTGTTCTTCCCCCTCGGTAAAACCCTGGTCATCGCCGTATTGAGTGCCGCCATCGCCGATAAAATGTTTGGCCGTGGCCAGTACTTTTTTCGCCGCTAAAAAATCCTTAGTGCCCGCCGTACCCTGCAAACCTTCTACAAATTTACCGCCCATTTGAGCTACCAGGCTTGGCTCTTCGGAAAAACTTTCATAGGTGCGGCCCCAGCGGTCGTCCTGGGCTACAGCAAGGGTCGGGGCAAAATCCCAATCCTGCCCGGTGGCATAAACTTCCGCAGCCGTGAGGGCGCCGAGGGATTTAACCAGGGCCGGGTTGCGAGTGGCGCCCAGGGCTATGTTGTGGGGAAAAAGCGTTGCGCCCACCAGGTTGTTGTGGCCGTGCACGGCATCTATACCCCAGATGACGGGGATGGGCGTGCGGCCATTGTCACTGGACATAGACGCTTGATAAAACCGCTCGGCCAGTTGCGCCCAGTCCTGGGCGGTGGAGTTGGGGTTGTCGTTGGGGTTTTGGCCGCCGCCATTGAGGATTGAGCCTATATGGTAGGTTTTTACCTCTTCGGGGGTCACCGCCCCTATGTGGGGCTGAATCATCTGCCCAACTTTTTGCTCTAGGGTAAGTTTGCCTAGAATCTCAGCAATTTTCGCTTCCAGTGCCGGGTTGGCGGGCACGGGGTTTACCACCTGATTCCACTGAGCGGGTAATAAAACCGGTGTGGTTTTATTCGCGGCTGGCAATTCGTGGGGCGGCGCCTTGGCTAATAGCTCGGCGCTGCTTGCCATAAGGCCAAGCCCGCTGAGCACAGCGGATGATAATAAACGGCGGGAAAAGGCAAACCTTGGCGAGGGCCGGAAGGAAACAGCAAAAGTCATGGGGGCTCCAGATTTTTATTATGTGAGGCGGTCAGTTTTTAGCACAGTGCTGCTTAAAAATCCCTTAGGGCACTGGGGCTTGGTTTTATTTAATCTCATTTCGCAAACATCGCCATTAAAGACCGGTATTTCCAGCGCAAAAAGTGCGGCTAATAAAAAACAAAATGGCAGTATTTTCTGTGCGCTGCAGCATATGCGGCTTCGGGGCAGTTCTTGTATCGCGCTCGACACTAACACTTTTTTGCCGTTTTTAGCAAAGTTCACCATTTATTGCTGCGCGCAATTTGGCTTTGAAAATAAACCGCTCACTAGTGTTCTTAGCTGTCGGAAGAATTTAAATTGTGAATTAAGTGGGGGCTTACTTTTTTGCCGATAAAAATAGTTGGGGCTGATGGACTATTTAGTGGGGCACAGGTTTTAGCTAAGAGATAGGTAAAAATAAATTCACCAATAAAAAACGCAGCCAACAGGCTGCGTTTTTTATTGTCCATCAACAATTAAAGTGTGCGAGTGCAGCGGCTACATAATGCCGAATAAGGATTCTGCACTTAAGCCTTGTTTTTCCAAAATATCGCGCAGGCGGCGCAGGGCTTCCACTTGAATTTGGCGCACGCGCTCGCGAGTTAAACCAATTTCGCGGCCCACTTCTTCTAATGTGCTGGATTCATGGCCGCGCAGACCAAAGCGGCGGGATAATACTTCCCGTTGTTTTTCAGTTAATTCATCCAGCCAATGATCCAGGCTGAGATTTAAATCGGAATTTTCCAGCAATTCGACCGGATCGGAGACGTGTACATCAGGCACTGTATCCACGAGGGTTTTATCGGAGGAGGGGCCAATGGGGGCGTCCATGGAGGTAACGCGCTCATTCAGGGCCAGCATGCGCTCCACATCTTCAACGGGTTTTTCCAGCAGGGCGGCGATTTCTTCGGGGGAGGGCTCGTGATCGAGTTTTTGCGATAATTCTCTTGCTGCGCGCAGGTAGACATTTAATTCTTTTACCACGTGAATGGGTAAACGAATAGTGCGGGTTTGATTCATGATCGCCCGTTCGATGGTCTGGCGAATCCACCAGGTGGCGTAGGTGGAAAAGCGAAAACCGCGTTCCGGGTCAAATTTTTCCACCGCGCGAATCAGGCCTAAATTGCCTTCTTCAATTAAATCCAGCAGCGCCAAACCGCGGTTTACATAGCGGCGGGAAATTTTTACCACCAGGCGCAAATTACTTTCAATCATGCGTTTGCGGGCCGCGTTATCGCCTTTGAGGGCTTTGCGGGCAAAAAACACTTCTTCTTCGGCGCTTAATAAAGGCGAGAAACCAATTTCATTTAAATACAGTTGGGTAGCATCGAGATTTTTCGGGTTGGGGTCTTCCCCTTCGATAACCCCCTCACGCCCCCTCGGCACCAGGTCAAAGTCATCGCTATCAATGAGTGCTATGTCGTCAATCGTGATGATGTCATCAATTTCATTCATAAGATGAAGATCATCGGTTTTGAGCGTATCGAAATCGACTGCTGGGCTTGCCATGGTGACGTCCTCAATTGGGTTGCGAAGCTATCCGACCGCTGGTTACTTCGCCGGTATTGTTGTGTGTGCACCTGGGGTTGTGATTATTGTTGTAGTCGCTAGTCACCCCGGTATTGTTGTTTTCGGCAAGAAAAAAATAACTTGAATTCTTTTTTTGCCCAGCGCTAGGGGAGCAGTTGTTGCGGGTCAATCGGTTTGCCGTCGGCGCGGATCTCGAAGTGAAGTCGCGTCGCCTCAGGCACCTTGCCCATGTGTGCAATGGGCTGACCCTTACGTACCTTGTCCCCTTCCTTTACCAGCAGAGCATGGTTGTTGCTGTAGGCGCTGAGGTAGCGCGCACCGTGTTTGACAATAATGAGGTTGGGGTAGCCCTTAAGCTCATTACCGGCAAAAACCACTTCTCCGTCTGATGCTGCAACGACAGACTCTCCTAATTTGGACTTAATATCAATACCCTTGTTTAACCCACCTTTGGCTGAGTATCCGGAAACAACCGGCCCCTTAATTGGCCAAATCCAACCAGAAGTCCATTTGCTAAGCTCATACTTTTTTATTGGTTCTGGTTTGTCTGGTTGTTTTTTTATGCAGCAGGGGCCGGCAGGTTCGCTGCGCACTATATTTTGCGCCCTGCTTGGGGGGCTTTCCGGCTCGCCACTTAAGCGAATCAATTGGCCTGCACGCAAGGCGGAGCTTTGCCCCATGCCGTTAATTTTTTGCAAATTTTCAACGGTAGTGCTGTTTTTCCAAGCCAGGGTAAACAATGTGTCTCCCGCTTGTACTCGGTAGAGGCCAGCGGGGGCGGGTTTGGGGGTGGCGGTAGTGGTTATTTTAGTGCTGCGCGCTGAGTGGGTGCTACAACTGGATAAGATCAGGCACGCGATTAAAATTTTAACCAATTGCCCGATGTGGCTCTGAGTGGCCGCCATATTCGGAATAAGTTTCATGCACATTCGTCACTTTTTACTCTATTTTATATTTATAAAATCGATATTTTCCGTATCTTATATTGCAAATAAATCTAAAAATTACAAAAAATAATAATTCAGTTCGGGTATATAAACTTAAGCATTAGTTAAATTAATGCCTTACTAGTAATATTTAACGGAGGCTTCAGCTGTGAATCTTCACACTCATATCCCGCAAATGCACAGACTCCCGCAATAGGCTGGTGGTGTACTGCCCCGGCGCTAAACTAAACCTCAACTGCAGCTGATCCGGGCCGGGAAATTGCCAAGTTAAATCGGCAACCTGCAGCCACAGAGGCCTGCGCTCTTGATTAAGCCCTTTGTGCTCTAGGGCGTTAAGTAGAGGGGCAAGGTCCGCATGCAGAGCTTGGGTTTCAAATTCGGCATACTCAGCGGGCAAGCGGCCGCGCCCCCAGAGGGCACCACTGAGGGTTTGCAGTTCTTCAAGTGGCGCGCTTGCAAGGCGCGCACGCAGGATGGCGTTGAAGATATAACTGCGCAGGGAACTTAAATAAATCCCCTCCAAGCTGCGTTTGATGCGCTGCTTTTCTTCCAGCCAGGTTTTGGCGGCCAGAAGGTTTTGGCCCTCAATCCCGAAGCGCTGTTCACCAAAATAGTTCGGCACGCCCTGTTGTCGAATCAATTCTAGCCGCGCCGCAAAGGCGTCTTGGCAGCCGCTGTAATGGCGCAGGTGAATGACAAAATGATTGGCCTTGTGCATGCCCCGGCGCAGCTTTTTACTGCCGCGGGTTTGCTGCAGCAATTCCAGTTCACCTTCAATCTCGGGTAACAGTGCGCGGCCATCGAGCTCTTTGACCTTGGGTAGATACAGGCTAAACCACTGGCTGGTGGTAGCGTGGCGATCTTTTAAGCCGCAAAACCCCACATCGTTGGGCGCAATCTTCAGCCGCTCCGCCAGCTGCCGGGCCAGCCACTCGGTATTGATGCCGCGTTTGCGAATCTGCAGATAGACGTGTTCCCCCGCGCCTAAATCCATGGGGGGCAGTTCTTCGTCCACCACAAAATCATCCCAATGGCAGCGAAAATCGGCGTTGCCCAGGGGGGCGCCGTGGTAGAGGGGAAAGTAGGTATCAAACATAAATCGCTCGGCCATAAAAAAGCCGCAGTCAAAAGGACTGCGGCCGCGCATTGTAACGATTTATGGCTGGAATTATCGCCAGCAACCTGGCCCTGTATTTACCAGATGCCGTTCATGGGCCCGCTAGCCAGGCCGAACTTGCTTATAGAGGTGTAACCGGCTTTTTGTGCAATGGCGGTTAACAGGTCGCCGTGGTTAGCGCCCTTACCGCCGTTGGCACTGCGAAAATCCAGCGCTCGGTTGCCCTTAAGGCCAGTGTTTTTGCCGCCAGCCAGTACAAAGGGCACTCGCCAGTGGTCGTGCAGGGCGGAGTCGCCCAGTTCTGAAACCAACAGCACTATGGTGTTATCCAGCAAGCTGCCGCTGGTGCCGTCGGGGATTTTCGACATCTTGTCCAGCATGTTGGCGATCTGGCCGATCCACCAGGTTTTGCTGGGGGTGAACTGGGAGGGCGAGGCGTGGGAGGCGTCGTGATCGCCCATGGAGCTGCCGGGTACCACAATAGGGGACACGGGGTGTGAGTAGGAGAACACCACGTTGCGCACCAAATCGCAGGAGAGGGCTTGGATGATAATGTCCTGCTGCACTTCTGAGATAGTTTTGAGTTTCTCCACGCTGCGCGCTTCGTTGGCGCCCAAGCCCTGCAAGTTAATGCCGGAACTTACGCAGGCTGCCGTGCCGCCGGACTGATTGCCCTGGGCGGTTAGGCGATCTTGCAGGCTTTTGAAGGATTCGGCGTGCATGTCCAGGCGCTCTTTTTCGATACTGCCCAGCTGGCTGCGCAGCCGCGCAAGGTCTTTGCTGACGTTATCCAAAATGCGCAGCTGGCTGGCGTTGGTGTTGCCGCCACCGCTGCTGCTGGAGCCAGAACTGAACAGGGTTTTGAAGGCATTCTGCGGATTGTCCTCAATGGGCAGGCGCGATGAGCCGTTAAAACAAATGGATTTATCCGCCCAATAGCCGCCGAAACAACCGATCTGATAGGACTTAAACAGGGTGGGGGAGAGCTGCCCCAGTGCCACCTCAATGGAGGATGAAGTGCTGCCCTGGCTGCTGCTGGCGTCGTTGGCGGTGAGCACTTTTACCGCCCCGCCCTCATGGGTATCGCCTTTGCCCACTAAATAAAAGCCATCCATAAAGGTGCAGTATTGCTTCACTTTTTCAAGCGGCGCCGATTGTGCCTTCAATGATGGGCTGGAAGACGAAGCCGCCGGGTGCCACAGCTCCGGGGTACAGCCGTCCGGATGGTAAATAAACAGGGTGCGAATGGGGCGGTCCGCCGCCATGGCGGTGCGGGTAATCAAATGGGACAGGGGAAGAGCCGTCCACAGAGGTGCCGCTACTATGCCTTGTATTAATGAGCGTCTTTTCATGGGAGGGCTCCTCTTAGTTGCGTTTCAGGAAGGATTCGGACGAAACAGCTTCCAGCCAGAGTTCAGGCAGTACATAAGCCTTGTTACTCCAACGCGAAACAACGTTTTGCACAGTGCACTGATCCGGGTGGGCATTGCCGGATACGTAAACTTCAAACTGTTTGGCCAAACAGGCGGAGCCTGAGGTTGAGGTGGCGAGAATTTGCGCCAACTCTTGGGTGCCGTTGTAATCGGTGACGTCGGTGTCGGTGCGGTTGATTAGGCCGCGCAGGCTGCCGGAGTCGTCCACGTTCAAGCCGTTTTCGCTGGTGCGGTAGGCGCCGATACCGTCGTAGCGCTCAAACGAGAAGCCAATCGGGTCGATGAACTGGTGGCAGTTCTGGCAGGATGGATCCGACGTGTGGGCAGCAAAACGATCCCGGGTGGGTTTGCTGGGGTCCAGGGCCGGTGGTTTGGCGTTTAGGCCCGGCGGCGGTGGCGGCAACTCCTGGCACAGCAGGCGCTCGCGCACAAACTTACCGCGTTTAATGGGGGAGGTTTGGTTGAACTGGGCGTGGCTTGCCAACACGGCCCCCATATCCAACACGCCGCCGCGCAGGCCGCCGGAGTTGATTTTGGCAAAACTGCTGCCTGCGCCGCTTAGGCCATAAAACTGCGCCAGGGTGGAGTTGGCATAGGTGTAATTGGCGAGGTAAATATCGGCAAACTTGCTGCTGGAATTAAAAAATACGTCCTGGATGAACATATCAAACTCGGTATCCAAAGCGGAGCGCAGCGAGCTGGTCAGCTGCGGGAAGATGTTCAAGTCTTTGTTGATCTCAGCCACCTGCTGGGCGCCCAACCACTGGCGGGCAAAATAGGCCATATGGCGGCGGGCTTTGGCATCGGCCAACAGGCGCGTGGCCTGGCTGCGCAATTGTGCGGGGGTAGACAACTGGTTGTTGGCCGCAGCGCTGGTGAGGGTGGCATCGGGCATGCTGCCCCAGAAGGTGTAGGAGAGCAGGCTTGCCGTCTCGTAGGGGGTGAGGGTGCCGTTGTTGCCCACTTCAGAGCGGTAGAGGAAGTTGGGCGAGGACAACATGGCGCGGATCAAATAGCGGGTGCCTTGGGCTGCGTCGCTGGCGTACATAAACAGGTCAATGTAATCGCTGCGCTCGGCGGAGGTTAGAGGGCGGCGGAATACTTTCGGGCCGAAAGTATCCACAATAGTGCCGCCGCAGCTGGTGGTTTTTTGGTTACAGGTGTTGATGCTGCTGATGTTCACCGTCTCGGCCAAAATGCCCGCAGCGTCCCAGTATTTACCCATATGGGATTCGGACACCCCGGAGGCCTTAGCGTTGTTGTCATAGCCGCCCACGGGATCTGTGATGGGGAGCGATTCGGCAACGGTTGAACTAATGCCGAACAGGTCGTTAACCGTGTTGCGGTATTCGGTGCGAGTTAACAGGCGCAGTTGCTTGGGCAGGGGCGACTCTGAACCGCTGCACACTGACTGTGCCGGGGTAAAGGTGGCGCGAATGTACTTGGCAACCGCCGCTGCACAATCCCCCGAGCAGGCGCCGGGCATGGTGGGAATTTTAGTGAGCAGGTAACTTTCGTTGAAGGTTTCTTTATTCAGCGCTGGTGCTACATCCACTATGCCCTCGCCATTGCTGCCGTGGCACTTGGCACACTTGCTGGCGAATAGGGATTTGCCGTCCAGGGCTACGCCCGAGGAGCCTGAGCTACTGCTGGAGCTTGAGCTGCTGCCGGTGCTGGCCCAGGAGCGAATGTAGGCTGCGGTATTGGCGGCGCATTCGTTGACGCAGTTGGCGGGTTTGCCCAGCGGCATGCTGTCGTGGATGTATTTAGCCAAATTGGTATTGGCAGCGGCAACTTTTAATGCTTTGGGGTTGATGTCAGAACTGCCCTGTTTGCCGTGGCAGCCTAAACACTGCTGGCCATAGGCTATTTCGCCCAAGGCGGGGTTGCCCGTCTGAGACCAGGTGCCGCCGGAGGAGCTACTTGAACTGCTGCCTGCGGACGAGCTTGAGGAACTGGAACTTGAAGAGCTAGAGCTGCTGGATGCAGCGGGATCGCCACCACAACCGGCCAAGCCCAGAGCAAGAGCACTTGCCATGCACACCAGGCTTGCGCGGCGCCACACCGCACCCAGGCTGAAACGAGTCAAAGATATATCCACGGATTTGCCCCTTGTTGAGCTTCTAGCCCAAAGCGGTTCTTAGTTAATTCGGTTTGCTATCAGCCACAGCTAATAACCTAACGGCAGATTTTAGGTGGTTTCGGTGGCTTTAGCCGGTGAGATTTCACATCGGCCAGCTGCAAATGAATATCTGTGAATTGCCCCGCAAGTTAAGCGTGATGCTTGTGTTCTTCGGGACAATAACCTGCTTGTGAGGTTGACC
>DAOQGS010000103.1:0-8953 GCA_035338675.1 Cellvibrionaceae bacterium | reverse complement strand
GACAAGGGTTATTTTATCCTCGACGACCTTAAATTGGTTGCTGTCATACTCCCAGGTTTTGACACTCCCACTCGTGGGTGAACTAAAATAATTAACCGTATCACTCGCGGAGCGGCCTTTAAAATTCTGAATGTCGTTAAAATCGGCCAACAGCAAGGCACCCTCTTTTAATTGACCGTTCGTGGCCGAGGTAAAATTCCACGCCATGCTGCCGCTGGTGCGTCCCTCCAGTGTGTTAATCCCCTCTTCGCCACTAATGTTTTTAATAAATCCGCTATCGCTGAGCGTAAACATATCGTTACCGGCGCCACCGTAAATACTGATAGCGTTTTGATTACCACTAATAGTAAAACGATCCTGCTCACTGCCCCCTTGCAGGTGACTGACACCTGTAAAATCGGCAACGTATAATTCCCCGGCTTGGGTTTTAAGTGAATTTTTACCCTCGCTGGCAGCGGTTAATGTCCATTCGTTTGCCGTATCCCGCGCGATTAAACGATCGCCCGCGCCGCCTGTGAGGGTACCGGTAACGCGGCCTTGCACTAAACCTGCAGCATCCGGCACATTAAAGTTAAAGGTATCTGCACCACTGCCGCCGATTAGATTTAAAAACCCGCTGAAGTGAGTAACCGTACTGACGTTAACATCGTTGGTGAGCGTTAACGCCCCTGCGTTGCGGCCATAAATAGCCCACTGGGCCGTACCGTTGACCGCACGCAGGCTGCTGTTGGTACTTTCGTCAGCCGCAATCGCTTCAAAATTAGCTAACACCAAGCCTTGATTACCCGTGCGCTCAACACCCGCCGCGAGGGAAATTTCTAATTGGATTTTGGGTAATTCAATCGAATCCTGATTGCCTTTGCCATCCAGCAGCATATTTAAATTGGCGGCATCGGTGAGTGCGGAGGAAAATCGAAACGTGTCCACGGCCTCGCCTCCGTTCAACACCTCAATGCCCGCAAACTTCAGCTGTGAAGGCGTATTGATCAGGTTTTTAAAGCTCAGCGCGCCTTCGCCTTGCGCCGTGATCAGAAATTCACTCGCCAACGCATCTACGCTCAGTTCATCCTGCGTGTTCGCAGCGTTGGCACCGCCGTTCAACGTGCCATTAAACGCGCTGGTTTGCGTGATGATAAAACGGTCTTTACCCGCACCTCCGCGCACACCCACTACCTGGCTAAAGGCTAAGGTGTTATTTAATAGACCGCCACCGGCGTCGTTCAATGTCCAGATATTGGAGTCATCCCCCGCCTGTAAGGCAACACTGGCACCATTGCCGTTCACCGCTTCAATAGACACTAAATCCGCCGCGTTAATCGTCAAAGGCGAGGTAACCGGCACGGCAGAATAATCTAAGGTGTCTTTTTCCGTACCACCGTAAATCTTTTGGATACCCTTAAATCTAAGACCTGTTGCGCTCCCAGCAGCAGCAACGCCACTGGTAGCATCGGACATGTTCCAGGTATTAATCGTATTGGGCGCTTTTAAAGAATTAATGCCTTGGCCACCGACAATGCTCAGGGTTAGCGGCGCACCGGTTGGGGTGAGTTCAAAAACATTATTCGCACTCCCGCCGGTTAATTGCGCCACGCGCTCAAAATTAATTAAGGTTTGTTGTGCGGCGTTTTTAATGGCGCCTTTATCCGTACCCGTAATACTCCAGGTGAGGGTGCCGTTATCCAAGCCTTTTAATTCATCGGTATTTTTAATCGTATCCATGCCGGTCACCGTGGCGGCAATGGGTGATGGCTCTGGGGTTTTTGACTGCAGGATTCCCGCGCCTACTCCGGTCAATAAAAATGTCGGGTTAGCGATGGTATTATCCAGCGTATCACTGCCCGTGCCGCCCGCTAAAATTTCCATACCGCTAAAATGATTACCATTCACGGTGCCGGTTTTGGGCGCCGTTACGACCCAGGCATTGGTGCTTGAATTAGTGCCTGAATTAGTGCCTGAATTTATTTTAAGCGTGTCGTTTTCACTATCTACGCCCACGCCTGCACCGCCGTCTAGGGTTCCAGTTTGAATACGGCTATCGGCCAGAATAAATTCATCCGCCCCCGCATTGCCGCGCAGGGTTATACCCGATGTATTGGCAGTAATCGTAAAAATATCCTTACCACTGCCACCGTTAACCGCATTAAAACCACTTAACTGGGTAGCCGTATTTAAAGTGAAGTGACCGGCATTCATAACCCAGTTATTAGTGGCATTCATCCCATTTACGGTATCCGTGCCACTGCCTTGCCAATAATTAAATCCGCTAAACGTCACGCCGCGCAGTGACGCGGCGGTTAAATCCCATAGGGTGCCGTCTACCGCATTAATTAATCGATCTTGCGTGGCGGTACTGCCAGGTGTACCGGCATTAATCTGCCCACCGGTAAATGTGCCTGCATTTAAAGTGAATGTGTCGTTATTAGCGCCACCGGATAAAAGTGCAAATCGATTAAAGTTCAGGGTTTGATCCGCTTGCCCGGTTTGAGCATAGGTAATGGATCCACTTAACGGGCCTTTAAGCGCATCCTCCGCCGGGTTAACCGTCCAGGCTAAGGTGGCGCTGGCATTGTCTGTGGTGGCCGTTAAGGTGGCGGCTTGGGTTTTGGCGTTAAGGCCATTAACGCCCACAAACCCATTCATTTTTAATGGGCTGCTGGAAAATAAAAGGCTCGCGGAATCGGTGGTTAACGCATTAACCCCCGCTTTTAAATCAATAGTGCCTGCATAGGTCGCTGACGCAGAAACGGTATCCTTGCCATTACTACTGTTGATAGTGCCTACGCCGGTAAGCGCTGAAATAACATCCGTACTTTGGCCGCTGCGTTTTACCTGGGTCGAGGCCGTGGTAAAACCATTCAGGGTATTAGCCGTAACGGCCCAGTCATAATCGACCCCAGCGCCATCTGCGCCCGTAAACAGATTAACCACATCAGCGTTTTGGCCAGTAATTTTGCCAACAGCACCAGCGCTATTAAAAATAAAGGTGTCGCTATTCGCGCTATCGTCCGAGCTAATTAGTTCATTAAAACCTTCAAACGCTGTAGGTCTGCCGCCCGCTTGTACAATCGTGCCTTTTTTATCGTCGATAATTGTCCATTGTGAATTAGCTTTAAAGCCTTTTAGGCTCGTATTAGCCGCAGTGGCTTTAATCACTTCCATATTCGACAAAGCAAAACCAGTGGAATTTTGATTAGCTAAATCAATCGCTGTAACTGCCTCCGACAGGCTTACGGTATCCCCCCCATCACCGCCTATAAGACGGCTAAAACCCGCAAAGCCAACAGTTTTACCCGACCACACCAGTGCTTTTTCCGCTAAATTCCATACCGTATTTTGCTCACCTAAATACTGCAACCCTCCACTCAGCGCTGTGCCCTTAAACGTAACCACTCCTGTACCGGTTTGTGTCAGGCCATCGGCCAAGGCAACAGCACCTGTACCTTTCTGAGTAATCGCCACGGCTTTGTCTTGCGTGGCAATAGGACCATTAAAATGCACATCCGCTTGAGTATTGAGCGTTAAATTGGCGGTTTTAAGCGTGTTAAAATCCACGCTATTAATATCCGATATGTGCGCAGAGGTTGCTGCATCTATGGAGGTAATGGTGGCAAAGTCGTTGCCGTCATGATCGAGGGTAATGGTGTCGGCTGTTAATTCTGTGTTGCCTGTAATCGTTAATTTTGAATTAGCGGCTTGGGTAATAGAATTAACCGAGGCAGTTGGGCTGGTGGCGGTTAAACGTGCGGTGCCATTAATGTCTGCGGCACCCAGCAATAAACTAAATCCGTTTACTGTGGTATTGCCGGTTTTGCCCAGCGTAATGGTTTTAGAAACCGCATTCCCCGCTTGCTCTTCAACACTGCCGCCTTGGGTGCCAAAAATATTCAATCCATTGGTTAAATTAAGTGTGCCGCCATTAATAATAAAATCCGTAGTGCCATGGATTTTTAAAAAAGTGTTATCCGTTTGGGTAATATCTATATTTTTACCTGTTGTACGGCTTTGCACCACAAGATTGCCCGTGCACTTTCCGTCGGCACAAAACGAATCGGTGGTAATGGCATTTAAAGCCAAGGCGGTGTCACTGCTTAACGTAACATCTCCACCCTCTGATCGGGTAGCGTTACCATTTTTGCCATTGGCTTGCTCAACCGTAGTGCGCTCATTGGCGCGGTCGGTATTAATCAGCGCGTTTTGGTTAATACCGTTACCTGAAATTACAACTGAGCCACCGGACGTATAAATAGGTTGGTTGATCGTGACGCTGCCTGTACCTGCCGTTAAATTAATACCTAATGCATCGCGCCCGTCGCCATACTCTTTATCAATTATGGAACCGTTTAACGTAATAGAATCACCAGCAGTGAATGTAAGCGCCGTTCTATCACTAATAGCATTGGCGGTGCCATCCGCCGCATAACCACCGCTATCATTAAAATCAAATTCCTTATTGAGAATAATAGTGCTGCCTGCAGTTACATTAATCGAACCTACCTGGGTCAATTTAAATTCATTACCGTTGCGGTAATCATAGCTAAAATCCATAGCTCCTAAATCCGCTTTGCCCTTAGCGTTGATAAGAATATCTCCGCCACCGAATGCTGCGTAGGTGCTTATGGTCGCGTCGGCGGCTTTAAAATCACCAGCGGCCAATACATCTGGGTTGCTGAATAACTTCTGTGTGCCCTTGGCGGTTGCGGTGAAATAGCCGCCATTGGTTGAAATCGCCACTTTGTTTAAATCTATATCACCGCCTGCGGTGAATTCTAAATTGAGGCGGTTGTTATTAGTGGTAGAGGCAGATAAGCCGTTAATTTTATCTGAGAACTTTATATCGCCATGTGCATTTATTTTTAGCGTGGATTTAATATTCCCTACACCATCAAAATTAAATAAATAATTTTGCGCAGCAGAATTAAATGTTACATCGCCAACTTGAGTTGCACTTGATCCCCCTGATTGAATTATAACTGTAGCTCCTTCTGCCCCTAACGCAGTATTAATAGCACTCCAACCAACAGTGGCACGGGAGCCGCCCGAAGTATAAGTTTTACCACTGACAGTTACAGAAGAGGAAACGCCATCACTAATAATTAAATCAAATGGGTCGATCAACCATGTTCCTGCAGAACCATTGCCAGCCGTTATATCTGGCGTGCTGCCCAATTCCAAACCATGAATTCCGGAAGTTTCGATGAATCCACCGCTACCAACATTTATACCACCCCTCGCAAACAAACCTCCGTAGATCCGTGCCGTATCATCTGCAAATGCGATTAGTTTGCCGCCGTCGCCGCTTTGAAATGCATCGGCGCTAACCCTTGAATCCTCGCCCAGATATATAAATTGCGCATTTTTGATGAGGTGGTTAATGCCTGTTTTATCGCCCCCTATTAGAATTTGTCCACCGCCATTTGCACCTGAAGCATCTATGTTAGCGCTATCCAACAAACCGATTTTATCGCCGAGTAATTTAATATCCCCGCCCTTGCCACTTTTATGCGCAATGGCGGTTACGGAGCCGTTATCTTTTGTTTCGTTAATATTTTTTGCAGTAATTTCAATACTGCCCGCATAGTCGGTTAGGCTATCGGCGTTGATATTGCCTTGGTTAGTAATGTTTTCCCCAATTAGTACGACTTCACCGGCTTTAACTTCTGCACCTAAATTTATTACTCCGGTATTTTTTATATCCGCTCCAGCGCCCAAGGTGAAACTGCCATCATCGTTCACCACGGCACTTCTAGCAGACGATAACTCCCCCACATTCACAGCTTTGCTAAAAATATCTTTGCTGGTGCTGGCCGTAATTAATACTTTACCGCCTTCAGCTCTAACCTCCCCGCTATTAATAATGGCTGCATCCACACCTAAGGCTTTTTGCAATACCGCCTGCGTAACCCGCACACCCACCAAACCATTGGGGTCAAAGGTTAAAACGGCTTCTTTACCCGCCGCTAAATTAACACTACCCAAATGGGCACTTATCAACCCTTTATTCTCCACGCTTTGGCCGAGCAAACTGATAGTGCCGCCTGTGGCGGCATTTAACAGGCCGGAATTAATAACCCGGCCCTCACTGCCTTCTAGGGCATTTAACGTGAATTTACCATTAAGGTAATCTTGATCATTCATTTGTAAAGCGGATGCAATTAAACCCCCAGCGTTTACACTGGCCCCTTCCGTAAAAATAAGCCCATTGGGATTAATTAATACCACCTGCCCATTGGCATCTATGCGCCCCTGAATCAATGAGCCTTTGTTGCTTAAAATACGGTTAAAGGCAATAGAAGAGCTATTGGGCTGAATAAATTGCACTCGCTCATCGCTATTAATATCAAAGCTTTTCCAATCAATGCTTAAACGTTCGCTGGCTTGTTGGATACGGGTTTCTTTTTCAACCTGTGTTATGGCACCTTGCCCATTTACAATATGACCATTCTCAGGGCCAGCCTGAACCAAACTAGCGAGACCACCAAAAATAGTACCCATAGCACAGATTAAAATATGTCTTGATTGAAAAGAAAAAACATGTCGCAACATAAAAATCCACATTCACTATGCAAAATGACAGGCCGATAAATAGGCCATCCTAAAGATCAATCCTGAAAATAAATTTTACATATCCGCACCGATCGATGCTGACAAAAGCCAGAATAATAGTTACAAAAAAAGACCATGACCGAAAAAATATTGACATTGACCAGGTCAACACTAAAGAATATCATCGCGCTGAGCGCTGCCCCCGCAATTCATACACCAAAAATCAAATTCCATTTATATAGCCAGAGAGTAACTACCCTATGCGCAAACGGACACTCTTATCACGCATTGCCGTGTTAAACCATGGCAAAAAAGCCTACCTTGAATACCTAAGAAATCTAACACCGCAATCAGCATTACTTGTTTTTGCCTTATTGGCGGCGTATAAAATTTACGGAACCGACGCAAGCCCCCACAATGGATGGGATACATTCATACTTATTGCGCTTCTAACACTTTGTTTCCTGTCCTTTATCGCCAACACCCATACATTTTATGAAGCCTGTTATAAGCGACCACTTCTTGTTTTTATCTGCCGAACGATACGCTTGATCAAGAGCAAAAAAATGACGCCAACAAAAACAAAATGTACTGTGGCAGTAGCCCTAGCAAAACGCAAAAGCATAGAATTGGTAGAAGTCTTGATCTCATTTGTACTCTTGCAGATAACGCTTGCAGTAGTGATTACAAGCGCCATATAGCAAGCCAATACCCTGTACAGATCAAACCATCCTCCCGCACACGAACATAATGTCAAAAAATAGCAATTATAACGGACAGCCAAAAACCAGAAAAAGATAAGAAAAACGATATCGCATTAAAATGGACGTCTCTATTTTTGAAATCATGAAAATAGTTTCAAAAGTACGTGGCCATGCAGAATTAGACAGCCACCCGAATAAAACTCAAAATAGCCAATGCTTATTTCGAAGTGGTTTACGAGCCTACGTAGAATCTATCTTATAAAATCAAATGCAAGCAAATCGAAAATAACACAACTGCCCCTCAGGATTAAGTCATATTGACGTACCAAATCTATGGGCCTTTCTTTTCCGGAAAGAACTTTTCAAGCGTACCAGAGGGTGCTGGTTTGGGAAGTAGCGATGGGTCTGGCTTTAGCAACTGAACTGAATCAGCAACCACCCATTTATCAAGCACGCCAGCCACGCAACTTCGGTTTTGATCCAATTTTAATGCAACACTTTGCCGTATAGAATTAATCCTCTCATCTGCTTGCGCTTGAAATAAATAAGGCGAACCATTTAAGTCTGGCGCACCAATAAACTCAAATTCCAAAAAAGTATCTCTGCCGACAGGGATAGAATAATAAGAGTATATATTTGCATCCTGAGCGGCCACAGACTCCAACAGCAAAGCATTATGGCCTGTTTGTTTGAATCCAGAATGAGGGATAAATTCCTGCCCTATGGCACCAAAAAGAGACATCACATAGACGCCAAATTGGATCTGATTTTCAGGCGTAATGCTTTCATTATGTTTGCGCCATTTTTCTACCAAAGCTTCATGGTAAAAAACCATAAAATCTGCCTGACTAAAAGTACAAAAATCTAATTTTGCACCCTGTTTATTAATGGCACCACCTAGCATCAAAGTCATTTGAATACTACCCCAGGACTTTTTAAACCAGCCTGGTGGCTTGAGATCCCACCAGCGGCGCCCTATAACAAAACGGTCAGTTATATTTTTTAGTTCACTTAGATTAGCTGATTCGATCTTCTCAATTAGAGGCTCGGCTGGCATATCATTAGAAAAGTCCTCCATCATGCTGAACCGCAACTCGGCATCAGGCAGCTGAATAACTCGCGGATACATTGTTGGGTCCTTCGCATGTGCCATAAATGAAGTAAAGATTGTCACAATTAAAGCCACCGCCAATAAAAAATTAATTTACACCGCCGCTTTTACGCACTCCATTACTCCCAGCCCTTTCACCTATACATATTTTATTTAATCTCATCGACAGGAATATGCTTAGGTAGCGTTAAAGGATCAGGCTGGAGCAACTTTACCGAATCAGCAATTACCCACTTCCCCAAAACCCCACCCATGCAACTATGATTGTCTCGCAACGATAGCTGCAAGCTATCTGTAATTGATTTTATCCTACCCCTAACCTGCTCTTGAAACAAATAAGGAGACCCATTAATATCCGGCGCCCCCACAAATTCAAACTCTAAATACATGTCAATAGCAATTGGAAATGAGTAATAATAATAAATTACCGCACCGTGCCCCGTCGCAGTCTCAATGAAAATATTACCTTTCCCTGTTCGACCATACCCAAAATAAGGAACGTACTCCTTCCCCCTAACACTGTACAGCGGTGAAATATCGATCCCATATTGCAGCATATCTTCAGGGAGAACACCTTCATTATGCGATTTCCATT
>DAOQGS010000102.1:0-9027 GCA_035338675.1 Cellvibrionaceae bacterium | reverse complement strand
GCGTGGCCGTCTTCGTCAATTGCAAATCGGCATGGCGTTTTTAACCAACTCCGAAACAAAACTGGCGCGCAATATTATTTTTAAATATTTAGACCTATATGAAGAGGACCTACGCAAAGGCCGCATCGCCCGCACTATGGCGGCGCAATAACCTCGGCTTGCGCGCTTCTCATTCGAAGCATCCAACATAAAAAGGCGGGGCATTTTATGCTCCGCCTTTTTTATTAACCAACTTAAATACAGAATAAATCTGCAAAAGCTCCCTTAACAGCTTGTTAAAATACCTAGGCGGCGACGCACTGGCAAGGCAGCATTTCAACAAGCTGCTAACTCAGCCGCCCCAAGAGCTAAGCGACACTGTTAGTCATCATCAGCATCATCCGAACCTGCCATACCCAATTCTTTAAGCTTGCGCGTTAGCGTATTGCGCCCCCAGCCCAATAAATTAGCGGCATCCCGTTTACGCCCGGCGGTATGTTTAAGTGCGGTTTCAATCAATGCGCGCTCAAAGGTGGGTACAGCCTCCGACAAAATATCCTGCTGGCCCCGCGCCAAACATTGGTCAGCCCAATAGCGTAGGGCTTTTTCCCAATCCCCCGCAGGTGCCTGGGCGTCTTTGCGCTCCATAAGCTCCGGCGGCAAATCCTGCACGTGTACTTCCCGCCCGGCCGCCATCACTGTAATCCAGCGGCAGGTATTTTCCAGCTGGCGCACATTACCCGGCCACGCCAAATTACTCAGATAGGTTTGCGCCTCTTTAGTAAGAATTTTTGGCTCGACATTTAATTCCAATGCGGCGCGATGTAAAAAATGTTGCGCAAGCCTTGGAATATCCTCGCGGCGCTCGGCCAATTTAGGCAAATGGATGCGAATCACGTTTAAGCGGTGGAATAAATCTTCCCGAAAGCGATTGTCCTCCACCAGGCTTTCTAAATTTTGGTGAGTGGCGGCAATAATACGTACATCCACCTTAACCGGCGTGTGCCCGCCCACGCGGTAAAACTCTCCATCGGCCAAAACACGCAATAAACGGGTTTGTGTATCCGCTGGCATATCACCAATTTCATCTAAAAATAATGTGCCGCCGTCGGCCTGCTGAAAACGCCCTTGGCGCAAAGCGGCCGCGCCGGTAAACGCGCCTTTTTCATGGCCAAATAATTCAGACTCAATTAAATCCCGCGGAATCGCCGCCATATTCAGCGCAATAAACGGCCCTTCCCGGCGCGGACTGTGGCGGTGTAGGGCTCTTGCCACCAACTCTTTACCGGTACCCGATTCACCATTAATCAGCACCGTAATATTCGATTGCGACAAACGGCCAATAGCTCTAAACACCTCCTGCATGGCAGGTGCTTCACCGATAATTTCCGTGGTCATGGGCGCAGGTGCAGGGGCCACCTCTAGGGCCTGCTCCTTGGCGTGTACCAAGGCGCGCTGAGTTACCGCCACAGCTTCATCTACATCAAAGGGTTTTGGCAAATATTCAAATGCGCCGCCCTGATAGGCCGCCACTGCGGAATCCAAATCCGAGTGCGCGGTCATGATAATAATGGGTAAATTCGGGTATTCCTTATGAATGCTGGAGAGCAGCGTGAGCCCATCAATACCCGGCATACGCACATCGCTAATAATGGCATCCGGGCGCGCGCTGGATAAACGAGCCAAGGCGCGATCACCATTTTCAAAACTGTCGGTATTGATACCCGATTGTTGCAGGGCTTTTTCTAATACCCAGCGGATTGAGCGATCGTCATCAATTATCCAGACGAGATTAGGTTTCGGCATAGTTATCATCCAATGGCAGATAAACGGCAAATTCAGTGCAGCCAGGTTGGCTATTACATTCAATTAACCCATGGTGTTGATTTATTAATTTTTGCGCTATGGCCAACCCTAAGCCTGTTCCTTCAGCGCGCCCTGTAATCATCGGGAAAAATATATCCTCGATTAATTCAGGTGGGATACCAGGGCCATTGTCTACAATCGCCATTCGCACCACGAGGGGATGGTGCCTGCGGCCGATGGTATAGCGACGGTGGATGCGTGTTGTTAGGGTAATTTTAGGGCTGCGCTCGGAGGGATTTTCCAGCAGCGCCTGCATGGCATTGCGGGCAATATTTAACAGCGCTTGAATTAACTGCTCTTTGTCCGCCAGTAATTCAGGAATACTCGGATCGTAATCCCGCGCGATGGCAATTTGTTTATCGGACTCAGCGCGAATAACCGCCGCCACATGTTCTAACACTTCGTGAACATTAATCAGTTGGCGCTCTGGCGGTTTATTGGGCCCGAGCATACGATCGACTAAATTTCGCAGCCGATCAGTTTCATCGATAATAATGCGCGTATATTCTTCTAAATCCTGGGACGATAACTCGCGCGCTAATAATTGCGCTGCACCGCGAATCCCCCCCAAAGGGTTTTTAATTTCATGGGCGAGGGAGCGCACCAAGTTGCGCGATGTTTCTTGAGAGGAAATCAAGGCTTCTTCACGGCTAATGCGCAACAGGCGATCCAATGGTTGTACTTCCAAAATTACCACGCCCATTTCAGCATTGGGGCTTACCGAATAATCAACGGTAATTTCATGCATATTGTGCAAGCGCCAACGCACCCGCCGATTCGTAAAATGGTGATTAAAACGCAGGGATTCGTGCAGCGTATCGAGGGTGCCTTCGGCTTCCGAAAAACAGTAGCGAATGGATTTACCAAGGGCTTGCTCCCCAGATACACCCAACAGCATTTCTGCAGCAAGGTTGAGATGACACAAATTTAACCGCTGGTCCAACACTATGACCGCCGTTATAAGGTTATCGAGCAGCTGGCGATACTGTGCTGGGTCAAACATGGTGCATTTTCCAAAATAGGTACCAGGGTAAAGCAATAACCAAACCAACAACGAAAAATACCCGCCCCAGTATTGAGCTTGTTTCGACTTAAAGCGGGCACTTGGCGGCAGTGGCTAATCGGTGAGGTTGGAATTGGAGTTAGAGCGGCAACAATCTTCTCATTCGGGTTATTTTGTGCGAGTTGTTGCTGTGTGAAGGATTTTAACTGGCAGCGCAGGCGCTATGGCCAACAAACGGGTTTATAAGAGGGCACCAATATAATGCAGTGAACCACAATCGGCGACCCGATATCGCACAGGTCGAGCCGGATAAAACTGGGGAGCGCTATAGCGCTCCCGCGAGACTAAAGGTCCGAAGCTGGGTGTCTTTCTATTTGCGCGCGGGGCTGTTCACCCCGGTGCGCAGCACAAACACACGCACGGAATCGGAAGAAGCCAAAACTTTGCCCTCCAGGCTGACAATATTGACGCGAATATTGTGCTCACCTCTGGGCACTTCCCGAATAACAAAACTATTGCCGCGGGTGGTTTCACCATAGGGCTGACCGTCGATGGTTAACTGAAATTCATCCGTCTCCCCAAGGCCTGGCGACACAGTTACAGCAACTGCAAGATCGCGCTGATCGGCGGTAATTTCCGCCCCCTCTTTCGGAGAGAGAATTTTTGCTTTGTAGAGCGATTCATTTTTGGCCGGTTGCGCCTCCTCAGCAGGGGCGCCTGGCTCGATGATGGACGTAGTGACTGGAGGCACGCTTGTTGAGTCGGGTTGGGAAGGGGCGATCATGGTTGGGCGCAGATTAACCGTCTCAGCGGGCTTATCACCGGGGGTATCGGTAAACGTGACATTGCCCTTGGCATCTTTGATTTTATAAATCTCCGCCTGCACCCCCACGGCACACAGCGTCAACACCAGCAACATCTGCAATCGTTTCATAAGCAACCTTGTTTTATGTGTTATGCCCTTTGATTGTGCCCCACTCGGCAGAAAACGCAATAATCATCCCCAAGGCTGTACCTTAAAAATAAAAAGCCCCCGACAGCAGGCTGTCGGGGGCTACCAAGTGGTTCAGCCTTAAGACTTATACGCTGTAGTAAAGCTCGAATTCTACAGGGTGTGGAGTCATATTAACGCGCTGAATATCTTGTTTCTTCAACTCGATGTAAGCGTCAATAAAGTCTTTGGAGAACACGCCGCCTTTAAGCAGGAACTCGTGATCCGCTTCCAAAGCTGCCAGGGCTTCTTCCAAAGAGGCACACACCTGCGGGATTTGTGCTTCCTCTTCTGGCTCCAAATCGTACAGGTCTTTAGTTGCTGCTTCGCCCGGGTGAATTTTGTTTTGGATACCATCGATACCCGCCATCAACAAAGAGGCAAAACACAGGTAAGGGTTAGCCGTTGGGTCGGGGAAGCGAGTTTCGATACGCTTAGCTTTAGCACCCACCACGTAAGGAATACGAATGGAAGCAGAGCGGTTGCGCGCTGAATAGGCCAGCATTACAGGGGCTTCAAAGCCTGGCACTAAACGCTTGTACGAGTTGGTAGAGGCGTTACAGAAGGCGTTCAGGGCTTTGGCGTGTTTGATGATGCCGCCGATGTAATACAGGGCAGTTTCACTCAAACCGGCATAGGCTTCACCGGCAAATTGGTTAACACCATTGAGGGAGAAGGACTGGTGCACGTGCATACCTGAGCCGTTATCGCCAATCAGCGGCTTGGGCATAAAGGTGGCGGTTTTGCCGTACTGGTGCGCAACATTGTGGATGCAGTACTTCAGAATTTGCACTTCATCTGCTTTTTTAACCAGAGTGTTAGCGCCAACACCAATTTCACACTGGCCAGCGTTGGCCACTTCGTGGTGGTGAATTTCAATTTCTAAGCCCATAGCTTCCATGGCGTTACACATAGCACCGCGAATGTCATGCAGAGAGTCAATAGGCGCTACTGGGAAGTAACCACCTTTAACGCGCGGTGCGTGGCCGTGTTTGCCATCAACGTCATCGCCAGACTGCCAAGCGGCCTCTTCGGATTTAATTTTGTAGAAGGCGCCCCCCATACCGCTTGCGTAGTGAACGCTGTCGAAAATGAAGAATTCAGGTTCGGGGCCGAACAGAGCCTTATCGCCCAAACCGGTAGATTTTAAGTACTCTTCAGCGCGCAAACCCAAAGAGCGTGGGTCGCGGTCGTAGCCCTGCATAGTGGCAGGTTCAACAATGTTACAACGTACGTTAATGGTGGGTTCGTCGTAGAAGGGGTCCAGCACAGCTGTTGAGTCATCAGGCATCAGGATCATGTCTGAATCGTTAATACCTTTCCAACCTGCGATAGATGAGCCATCAAACATTTTCCCGTCCACAAAAAAGTTGTCGTTGACAACGCTGGCTGGAAAGGTAGCGTGCTGCTCTTTGCCACGAAAATCGGTAAATCGCAGGTCAATCCAGCGGGCTTCGTGTTGTTTGATAAGCTGCAGAGTCTTAGATTCTGACATGTAGGCGCCTCCAGTAGGGCTTCAGGACATTGGAATTGTTATGAAAGAAACAGCGTGAATAACCGCACTTGGTTATGGCTCTATTTTCGGGCACGTAATCTAAAAGGTTCCCGTTGAATACGCAAGGGCGCCACTTTCCAGGAAAGAACTCCCCCACTTTGCCAACCTCGACGCAGCTAGGTTTTTGTTCATGCCGCCGCGCGGTTCGTCGCACCCGCCGCCCGCAAGTTATATGCCATAATGGCCAAAAGCGCTCAGCTGAGCATTTGCAATGCCCTGCACAGCAACTTAACCCTTTTTCATCCGACCAAAATGATCATTAATGGAGCCATCAAAAACGTGAACGCACCAAAAATGCTCACTTATCTGTTTTAGGTTCACCCTATGCACTTTATCCTGAAGCTATTTCCCGAGATAACCCTAAAGAGTACGCCGGTTCGCAACCGCATGACGCGGCAACTGGTCGATAACCTGCGCTTGCTGATTAAGCGCCAGTTTGGTGCAGGCAAGGTGGTGCAGGGTTGGGATCAGCTTGAAATTATCCTCCCGAGCGACGAGGCAGCAGACATACGGCTGATGACTCACCTGCTGGCCTGCACCCCAGGTATCGCAAATTTCGCCCTCGTGCGCAGTTTCCCGCTGACTGATGTGCATAGTATTTTTGAGCAGACCCAGAGCCTTTGGGGGCCAAGTTTGATCGGCAAGCGCTTTTGCGTGCGGGTTAAACGCCAAGGCAAGCACTCATTTGCCTCTACCGATGTTGAGCGCTACGTAGGTGGCGGACTGAATCAACACAACGCCACTGCAGGGGTCGATCTTAAAACTCCGGAAATTATTATTCGCATAGAAGTAAAAGACGAACAGGTATTTATCCTAGAAGATAAACACCAAGGCTTAGGTGGTTTTCCGCTGGGCACCCAAGAGGATGTGTTATCCCTCGTATCCGGCGGCTTTGACTCCACCGTGGCGAGTTTTCAATGCATCCGCCGCGGCCTTAGAACACACTATTGTTTTTTTAATTTGGGCGGCAAAGCCCATGAACTTGGTGTGAAGGAAATTGCCTTTTATTTGTGGCATCGCTACGGCTCTACCCACCGCGTTAAATTTGTCACCGTCCCCTTCGCCGATGTGGTCAATGAAATTCTGCAAAAAGTTGATCCCTCCTGCATGGGCGTGATCCTCAAGCGCAAAATGATCCAAGCCGCCAACGCCACTGCCAGCCACGCAGGCCTTACCGCTTTGGTAACCGGCGAAGCGATCGGCCAGGTTTCCAGCCAAACCTTAACCAATTTAAAGATTATTGATGCAGCTGCAGAACATCTGGTATTACGCCCACTGGCGTTGATGGATAAGGGCAGTATTATCGACATTGCCCGCGCCATTGGCGCCGAGCACTTTGCCGCCAATATTCCTGAATACTGCGGTGTTATCTCGGTTAAACCCTCCGCCCATTTAAAAGCCGCCAAAGTACTCGCCCAAGAACAATTAATGGATGATGCCATCTTGCACAAAGCCCTGGCTGACGCCCAGGTGCAGGATATAGACAAGGTCATGCAGGATGTTGCGGCTGGCAGTATTGCCATTGAACGGGTTCATACACCAGGCGCTATCGACACCATTATCGATATTCGCCACCCCGATGAGCAGGAAAATAAACCGCGGGATTTTTCATCCACCCCCAGTTTAATTATTCCGTTTTACCAGCTGTCGCAAAGAGTTCAATCCCTCGACCCCAGCCGCCGCTATTTGCTCTACTGCGATCGCGGCGTCATGAGTGAATTGCAGGCGCAGACGCTCGCCCAAGCAGGCCTGCGCAATGTGGGTGTGTATCGGCCTGATCTCAACAAAAATCAAGCCTAACCAGGTCACCGTAATTATTTTGTCGGTGTGGGTTTGTTTGCCGCCAAGGCTTTTTTAATGGCGGCTTCTAAATCCCCGCCTAAGGGTTCTTCATTACTACCGAAATATGTGATCGTAGGTTTATCGCCTGCCAATAAATATTTATTGAAATTCCAAGTGGGTGATTTAGTTTTACCGCCTAAGTAAGCAAATAATGGGTGGGCAGTACTGCCGCGCACATCGACCTTTTCAAACATAGGAAAGGTTACGCCGTAATTTTCATAACAAATAGTGGCGGTGCCCATTTCATTATCTTCCTCTTGCTTAAAAGTATTAGAGGGAAAACCCAAAACTACCAGACCTTGATCTTTGTAGGTTTGATAGAGCGTTTCCAAGCCTTTAAATTGTTTGGTGTAACCGCAGTGGCTGGCGGTATTGACGATTAAAATAGGTGCGCCGGGGCGATAAAAAGAACATAGATTAAGCTGATCCTTGGAATGCAATTTTCGCAGAGTCTGATTTAAATATTCCGGGCAGGCAGGCTCTGCGCTATAGGCACTTAGTGCCTGGGCATACACAATCACACTCGATAAAAAAACACCTAAATATTTAATTGCAGGCTTTATCATAAATCGCACTCATTTTGTTGTTAAGGAACCTCTGGTTAAGTCTGAAGGCGGGAATACTGTGCAACTGCCACAAGGGACAAGCTGTTAAACCACAAGGATTTAGGTGTGCAGTTGCCAAACAAAATAGTCACGAATTCATACTTAATCAGAACATCTTTGGTTGGAATGCTCCAATCCGCAGGTTTAACCGGCTATTTCACTATTGCCTTCCCAAAGCATTCAGCATTCATATTTGTGGGTACATTAAACACCCACTGGCCGTTAGGATTTTTACGCCCGACGGCGCGGCAGCGGATGATTCAGCGTTAGGCATCATTGCGGCGTTGGCAACATCAGGGTAACCGCAAGTCCACCTAAGCTGCTGGTACTCATGGCCATACTGCCGCCGTGTAACTGCACAATCTGCTGAGCAATGGATAGGCCTAAACCGCAGCCGAGGGTGTCGCTCGCGTGGCGATCACCACCCACCCGGTAAAATCGGTCGTACACCCGCTCGCGTAATTCCACCGCAATCCCAGGCCCTGAATCCTCCAAAATCCACGCGACCTTGTGTGCCTGTAGTTCAAGGTTAAGGCGAATCTGGCCGCCTTCTGGAGTGTATTTAATGGCATTACTAATGAGGTTACTCAATAAAATACTCAGCGCCCAAGGGTCACCTAGAACTATAAATTCACCCTCGGCGGCTATTTCAAGGGTCTGCCGCTTGGCATCGGCAAGCGGGTAATAATCCGCACAGAGTTGCCGGCTCAAGGTCAAAAGCTCTGTGGGCTTAAAGTGCTCGCTCCAGGCGCCGTCGGCGGCGCGATTGAGGGTGAGTATCTGCTGAATTAAATGCCCCATGCGATCGGCACTCACTTGCACCCGCTCAGCCAGCTCCAGGGCCTGCGACTGTTCGCCAAGGGCCTTAAGGCTTGCATACAAATTGGCCGCGTGCACTTTAAGGGCGGCCAAGGGGGTGCGCAGCTCGTGGGCGGCATCAGCGGAAAAACGCTGCTCGCGGGCGAAGGCCTGGGCCAAACGCTCCAGCAGGCCGTTAATCGCGTTAACCAGGGGAACCAGCTCCCGAGGCAGGCGGGTGCGCGGCAGAGGGCTAAAATCTCGCACACTTTTTTGGCTGAGCGCTTGAGTAAGGCTTTTTAGGGGGCCAAGTGCGTAGGTGACTATGGCCCAAATGGCCAAGGCCAGTAATGGAATAACCAGTAATAAAGGTAAAATCGCCCGCACA
>DAOQGS010000101.1:0-9080 GCA_035338675.1 Cellvibrionaceae bacterium | reverse complement strand
GGCGTTGTTAATCATCATGGCGGGCGCCATGGAGTTGCCGCCGGAATCAGACGCCCGCGAGCCCACTAAGGCCAGCAACGAGCCGTTGGCACCGGCGCGGTTGATGCCGTACATGGGGTTGTGGGGGTTGTTGCCGGTGTCATTTTCCGAGCGGGCGGCTATGGCGCAACCATCGGTATTGCTCCAAGTTGCCATAGTTGAGCGTTTTTTAATGCCCTTGAGCAGAGCGCTATCGCTGTGAAAAGCAAGGCCTAGGCTGTTGTCGTAAAAGAACCCAGTGGTCAGGTTAGCGGCATTGGTTTGACCGGGTAATTGATCCCCTGGCAGGCCCAATTTGCGGTAGCCCGCGGTACTTAAAAAATCTAACTGGCCGCCGCGGCCGCCCACTAACACGTTGGAGCCTGCGATATTGGCGCCACCTGCTAGGTCAAAACAAATAAACGGGATGGAGCCTGAGGCGTTGGCGTTTACGCCGCAGCCTTTGGTTTTTAAAGCGTCCAGCAAATCGGCGGAGAGCTGGGCATGGGCGGGGCTGGCGCCCAGCAGGCTGAGGGCCGATCCACCCAAGAGGGTGCCTACCCCCATTTGAAACCCTTGGCTAATCAGCTCGCGGCGAGTGCGGGGTTTGGGGTGATCGGCGAGTTTTAAGGGTTGGTTGAGGCCAATTGGCGCTTTGGATTTCATACAGGCTCCCCGATCAATGTAACAGCATCACCGCGCTGCCAAGGCTGGCAGCGCAGGCGGCGGTAAGGGTTTTTTTCGCGCAGTCGTTAGTGCAACTGTCCATGGTGGCAAATAAGGGCTGCAGGGCTTGGTCCATCTCAGCGCTGCTGGGTTGATTGACCAAGCTGCTGCCGTCCTCCTTCACGCCATGGGATAGCAGCGCTTTCATCAGCTGTTGTTTGATGAGGGTTTTGGAGGGCTCATCAAAGTGGCTTTGGTTCATATTCAAGCCGGGGAATAGGGCCTCCCGGTAGCTCTCGTTACCGGCCATCACGTTGCAGTATTTCACCGCCAGTTGGGTAATACCCATCTGCTGGGCGGCCACAAAACCGTCGGCTGCGGTACTGCCGGGCAGCTGTTGTTTTACCTGCTCATAGGTGTCGCGCACGACCGACTCCGGCACATTGGTCATAACGGAGAGGGCGGCGTTAATCTGGCCGAAGGTGCGCACACCTATGTCAGATTTAGTGGGTTTATCCGGCGCCTCTGGCGCTACCGCCACCACGTGGGTTTCCGGTGCGCGCTGGCTGGTTTTATCGCCGATGGCATCGAAGGTGAGGTAAAACTGATCAAACCCCTGGCCCTTTTCCAGCGCCACCAAGGTGCCGATGCTGGAGAGCGGGGTGCCAGATTTAGGGTTGTAATTGGCGCTAGAGATGGTGGTATCCAGGTTGGCAAAAGACTGGCCGATCATGGATTCGCGGCCGTTCACCCCAATGCGCACACCTTTAATATGAATATTACTGGGCACAGCGGCAGGGTCTAAGCTGATAAAAAACGGCTTGTTAAAGAGGTAGGAGTAGCTATCAAACTGCTGCACTTCAAACACCACAAAGGCTTGCGGGATGCTATTGCCCAGTAGCTCGGATACTGCAAAAAGCATAAAAAACTTCTGCCCTACGCCTACGTCGTAGTGAGTTTTGACCTGTTGAGCCGTGAGGGGGCGTTTGTGGATGGCCAGCATCCGCAGGGTACCGGCCCAGCCGTAGTTGCCGGAGACTTCCCGCCCCAGCACCAGGGCGAAGCTTTCATCATAGGGGCTTAAGGCCGGAGTTTCAGTGGGTTTGGCGGAGGCGACCTTCTCACCATTAACGAACAGGTTGGTGCCTTCGGTGGGGGAATAGTTAACCACCACGTGCTGTTGGGTGGCCTGCAGCACCTTGGCAGCGTCAGCAGTTTGCAGGCGCTCGCCAGTGGGTTTGGCGCCTTCGCTGCGGTTATCGAATACATAGTTATAAATGTGCTGGCCGAGCATAAAGTTGCGGTGGTTGTCATCCCCGGCAAGGCTGACAATCCGCGCCGGGCCCTCTTGGGTTACGTTGCCTGGGATCACCCAAGCCTCGATGGCAAATTCACCGGACGCGCGCAGCTGTTTGGCGATTTTGCTGCTGGCTTCCACACTGCCCTGGGCGCGGCCATCGGGTTTAACACCATTAAGGCCCGCGTTGAATTTAACCCCCCAAGCCGCTTCCCATTGGTAATCACCGGACAGGCGCAGGTTTAAATCCGGCGCTACGCCGCTGGAGTCGTAGGCTATATCGCCCTGCCCCTCTTTAAAGGTGTAGAGGGCGATGACGTTGGCATCAAAGCGGCCACCGGCACTAACAATTTGTGCATTGGCAAAATCCACCACACCGCTGGCGGGCGGGCCCGCGCTGGGGTCCACTTCCGGACCATTGGCTTTGATGTCCGCTGCCATGGCTTTAAGGGCCGCTAACAGCTCATCGCCGCTGCGGGTGCAATCGCTGTTGTACCAGCAGTTGTGCTTCATACCCGCCACTTTTTGGTAAAAGCCTGAGAGTTCCGGGTTATCCAAATTGATTTTGGGCTTGGCCGCCGCGTAAGACACAGCTATGTCTGGGGAGGCGAAATAGGGTTGCTGCTGCTGAGCCTGTAGGGCTTCTGGTGTGTGGCAGCCAATGCAGTATTTACGCAGGATGGAGTTGTAGAGTGGCGCAAAGCTGGTGGTGCTTGTGGGGAACTGCAGGCTGTCCAGCTTGGCGAGGGTTTTGGGTACCTGCAGGACAATCTCGGTGGCATTGCTAGGGGCGCCCTTTTCCGCCGCCGCCCAGTTTTCAATCAGCAATTTAATGGCATCGGCACACACCTGGCTATTGGCGGCCCAACAGTTATGGCCTGCCGGGGTGGCGGTCATTTTTGCTACCAGGGCAGATTTGCTCGGGGTGGTGAGATCTACCACGGCAAGGCTTGCGTCGTAGGCGTTTTGAATATTTTGGCTATCAAGAAACTTGCGCGGCGCTGTGCCGCTTGCGCCGTGGCAGTTGCCGCAGGTGCGGTTAGCCAGATGGGACCAGAAGTTATCAATAAACCGCTGCACCTGTTGGTTGGGCACCTTGCCGCTGTACTGGGCGACCGTGGCCTCGTCTTTAATCACGGGCGCAGGTGCGATGCGCTGGGTGCGCTTGCCGCTGCCGCCTGAGCAGGCCTGGGTAAAAACCACCACCAAGGCGAGGCCTGCGCACAGGCTAATTCGTTTTAACATCGAAGCATAAAGGGCCATGATCAATCACCTTTGCAATAAACGGCGGCGGTAGCGAACAGAGATTTCAGGTGGTATTGCTCGGCCTTGAAGGTAGTCACCATATTGGCCAGCGCCGCCACATCATCTTTGCTCTCAGGCCCCCGCAGGCACACCTGCTGAAAGACCTTTTTCGCTTGGCACTGGCTGAAGGCCTCTGAATTGGCCAGCTCCTTACCCAGCTCAGCCGCTCCACTGCCGTGGCCGGTGCCTGGCCCCCAGCCGAGGCTGGCGTTTTGGCCCGCTCGCCAGTAGTTATCCCAGGTGTCGTTGGTGGTCACATAGCCATAGGGGAAGGTGGTGTTATTAATGTGGTACTTGGCCACCACGCGGGTTTTGGTTTTCGGGTCGGTAACGCCCTCGGCGTTATAGCGCAGTCGGCCGTTCTCCCCGGTGGTGTCGTTATCGGCATCGAATTCAAAATTGTAATAGGCGAAGGCCTGGGCCAAGGGGTCCATACCATTGTGGCAGCCCATGCAGCCGGTGAGGAACAAGCGGGAATCACCGCCGGGGGAGCGGGAGACATCCTGGCGAATACGGTCGGGCACGCGGGTTACATCGTGTAATTGCTCAAGGTCGTGACAGAGGTGGTTCATGAGGGTAAAGCGCAGCATGGCCCTATTGGTGCCGGCGATAAAAAAACTCTTGGCCGCCGCCCGGCTGGTGATTATGCCCGCCGCCGCGCCGGTATAACCGGTTAGAGAAGACTGCGTCACCTCGGTGAGCACGTCTTTAAAATTCAGGCTGCTGTTTTCCAAGGCTTCGTAGTGGGCATTGCTGGATAACGAGTAGGCGGGCGAAACCCCCTGGCCTACGAATAGCGCATCGTCCGATAAGATGCCGCGAAAGTCTTTGTCCTTCAGGGCATACCCCATGACTGTGGCGATGTAATCATTCAGGGGGATAAATTGGTTTTGCTCCCGGTTGGTCCAGGGCGCCACCCAGTTTTTTAAGGTGACGCGGTAAAAAGCATCGTTATCCATGGCCTTGTAGGCGGCCGCGGTGTATTGCTTTTGATCGATGAGGGCTTTCATCTCCTTGAGCACCGTCTCAGAGGCGGGGATGCCGGTGAGACGATCGTGGATACGCTTAGCCTGTTCCCAGCTATCGCAATAACTGGGTGCCGCCGCCAGCACACTGGCACAGCCCAGCACCAATACAGGCAAAGGGCGCAATGGTCGCTTCATAAAAACCCCGCAAAGACATGTTCATCCACAAGTATGGTTGAAGCGCCCGCCCGCCGCTGGCCAACTGTTTAGGTTGTTAACCACATCGCGCAGAGCACTCGAACAAGGCCTTAAGGCAGGTTCTGTTCCAGCCAATGGAGAATTGAAAACCTAAGTGTGCAACCTGTGACTGAATTCCACTGCGCTGCAGTTACCGCCAGATGTATTCACACAAGCAATCCCCTGTATCGCCAGAGTAAACACACCGGTTTTATTTTTACTGCTGTCAAAAGCCGCTTCTTTTGCTGGAAAAATGAGTTAAACGGACGGTGTTAAGCGCCGCAGGGCTCAGTCCCGCACCTGGGTGCTAGATTATTTTTTTAAGCCTGCAAGGCAGCGGATTAAAAATAGGCCGGAATTCTGGCGCGGCAGGAAAAAAAGACGACAGTTTCAGTCACATTGTGCCGGAGTTGGTCTGGCAAACAGGCTGCGATCAACACCCGCACCCGCAAATCCTAAGCGGGTGCGGGCACTGCAATAACCGGTCGGTTAATTGCCGTCCTGCACCGGCATCACTTGGGCAGCTTTGGCCTTATTCACAAACTGCTGGTACTGAGGAATCGCAACGGCGGCGACTATACCCAATACAATGGCCAGTACAGGGAAGGACAAGGCCACTACCCAATGCCAGGTTTTACTGGGCGGTGTAGGCAGGCCGAAGCGGTTTTCACCCGGTGTACCGGGAAAAAAAATCACCAGGATCACCACGTACAGGTTCACCAACGGAATAAAATTTAACAGCCATAACCAGCCGGATTTATTTAAATCGTGTAGCCGCTGAATACCGACTATGACCGAAAATACAAAAAACCCTATATAAGCGATGCCGCCGATAGCAATGCCCAATTCAGGGGAAATAACTGCACTTGCGCCCGCAAGCCCGATACAGACACAAAATGCATAGAGCGCGAGCGTGATATGCGCCCAATAGCGCAAGCGATTAACACGGCTGCCAGGTGAGAAAAAATTCACCTCCCCAAACGCTTGTTCTTCTTCCACCACATTGCCCACTGGGGCTGCATAAACGTTATTTGTCATAAATATCTCCTTAATAATCACCCTATGGGCGAATTTTGATTAATTAAAATTAAAGTGCGTGCGCAGGGGAGCGGCCATTTGAGCCGGGTTTAATCTTCATGGGATGCAAAAAACAATGGGGAAATTTTTAAAAATCGCCCTTGTTTAAAATGCGCCAAATCAGTGGCGAAGTAACACACAACAAATTACCGCAAAATAAACCGCCGCTCCTGCCCGCCGCCACTATAAGCATTGCATTTACGCGCGAGCAACCACTTGCGCGCCGAGCAGAATAATTCACAGGCTTTAGATGCCCTGTGTGCAGCCTCACACCAACGCCCAAGGCATTGGGCTAATTAAATCGCAAATGCAGAGGCAACCCATTAGTCAGCGGTTTACTCCCCTAAAAATTATGCATCTGCCCCTGGTTAAGCAGGCTGCGGATTGCCGTCGGTAATGGCTTTACTTCCAAAAGATTTTTGGCCCGCAGCCCTACCGCCTTCGCCGCCCAATATTTGCGAATTCTGACCCAGATCACAGGGTACAAAATTACCTACCCGGCCCCCTCTCACAAATAAAGCGGCAGGGCAAGCCTGGCGCAATTACTGCTTTTCAGCCGATACTAAGCAGGTTAGCTTTGCCTAAACTGCCGACCAAAGCCGCCCACCCGAGGCGTGACAGGCTTTGCGGATCGGCTATTTATCCTGTGTGGCAGGCAAAGATTTTCTATAGTGGTAAAAGCCACAGCGCCGCAGTAACGACATGAGCCGTCGTTTGGGCCTTGCTGGATCGGCGCTTTACCCCTCCTCAATGGCGTTGAGTTCATTCACCATGCGATTTTTGTTTAACTCCTTTATTACTTGCTGCGGTGTTTTGCTGCTGGCCGGTTGCGATGTGAGCAAGGGTTCCGGCACCTCGGCAAGCCAAGGATCTCAAGACCCAGACCCAGTATTTGTGGACTCAGCGGTGGCCTATATCGAGCGGCCACTGCCGAAAATGAACGCCAATATCCGCCCCGATGCCCTTTTAAGCCCGGCGGACTTTAACCCTGGCGCCCATTTAATTCTCAAAGCCCGAGCCCAAGCCTCAGCGCCGGAAACCAACATCAGCGATAAAATTTTCCCGCCTATCAAGGGCGCCGCAGGCACCTTGGTGCCCCAGCTGTACGATGTAAAAGACCCCTACCCATCCCGGGACGGCAAAAAACTGCTGTTTGCCCTGCGCGCCCCACAGCTGGCTAATACACCGGCGGAGTTGCAGCCCACCTGGGATATTTGGGAGTACGACCGCACCAGCGATAAAGCCCGCCGTATTCTCACTAGCCGGGAGGAAGATGACCTGGGCCAGGATGTGCAACCGGCCTACCTGCCCGATGGCCGCATTGTGTTTAGCTCCAACCGCCAAACCCTCACCCGCCAACAGGTGCTCGACCGCAACGGCGCCGCCTACCGGGCCTCCGCCGAGGGCACCAACGAATACAGCTACAACCTGCATGTGGTGAACGCCGACGGCACCAATCTGCAACAGCTCACCTTTAACCCGGCGATGGATCTCAACCCCCGCGTGCTCAACGACGGCCAGATTGTGTTTATGCGCCGGGATCGCTTAGGCGGCAACGACAGCATCAGCTTTTACACCATCAGACCCGATGGCACTGAACTGAGTTTTTACTACGGCTATCACAGCAAAAACATCGGCAGCCAAGACAAACCCGCCACCTACTTCAACCCCCAGGTGCAGGACGACGGCAAGATTCTTGCCTCCCTGCGTCCGCGCAGTAATACTAAATACGGCGGCGATCTCATCACCTTAAATACTGAACAATTTTACGAGCGCGAGCAGAGCCTTAGCACCGCCAGTGGCAGTGCTCAGGTATCGATTACCCAGGGCGCCGCGTACAGCCAACCCCTAGGCACCGATGAAGCCCCGGTAGCACCCTCGCCCGCCGGTTATTTCCAAGCGGCCTACCCGCTGAACGATAAAGAGCAGCGCTACTTAGTCAGCTGGAGCGCCTGCCGGGTGCTAGATCCCATCACCAAAGCGCGCATCCCCTGTAAAAATCAGCCGGTGGAACTCACCGAAGCCGAACCCCTGTACTCCCTGTGGATGTACAACGGCGCCACCCAAACCCAATTACCCGTCAGCATCCCCCCCGCCGATTCGGTGATGAACCTGTTCAACCCCATTATCCTCGCCGATAAGCCCACCCTGCCGTTGGCGGCGGGCAATACCAGCAGCAGCTTAAGGGCCGAAAACGCCGGGGTGTTGCATATACATCAGGTGAACGATCTGGGCCTTAACGCCTACCAGGGCGCCAAATATCTACGGGTACTCGGCCATGTGCCGCTGCCTAAAAACGACGATTTGGAGCTGGTCAACGGCGCCTTTGGTGTGGGTGGGCGCGGCGCGGGTATGTTCGATATCCTGGCTTATGCCCCCTTGGAAACCGACGGCTCAATTAAGGTAAAACTGCCCGCCCAGGTGCCGTTTACCTTGGAATTAGTGGATGCCAATGGCCGTCGGGTCGGCCCTCGCCACCAGAATTGGCTGAGCCTTGGGGCCGGAGAAATTCGCGACTGCAAAGGCTGCCATGTGGCCAATAATGCCAATGCCCCCCACGGCCGCCTCGCGGCTGAACCGCTCCCCGGCACCGCGAGCATTGCGTCGAGCCTGCCTGAGCGCGTGCCAACATTGGGGGTTGCCGCCCTCAGTTACAGCAATATCAGCAAAGCGATCAACGCCCTACCGGCCAACTGCCAGCCCCTGGAAACCACCATCACCTGGCGATCCCCCGCCAACAAAGACATCTGCCTCACTAAGTGGGAACCCGGCTGCGCCAGCACCATTAATTATTTAGAGCACCTGCAACCCCTTTGGCTGGCCGACCGCCGCAGCTGCGACGCGCAAAAAGCCGTTACCCGAGACCTCACCTGCACCCGCTGCCACGACCGCACCGCCCCTGCGCGCATGCAAGAGGCCGGGGCAGATGCCCAAACCCTGGCGGATTTCGCCGCCCTCAATGTGCAGTTGGATTTGCGGGCAACTCCAACCGACAATACCGACTTCGTCACCTCCTACACCCAGCTGTTTACTTCCGTCAATGAACAGGAATACGTGCAACAGGACGACGGCAGCTACACCAGTCAAGAGAAACTCTACCCAACGCCTGTCACCATCACCCAAGCAGACGGCACCCAAGTGACTGAAATCCAAATGCTGCCCCGAGCCATAGGCGCGCGGCTGGATACAGCTGGCGCCCGCTCAACCCGCGCCAGCCGTTTCTTAGCCCGTTTTAATAACGCGGCGGACGCCAATCACTACCAAGGGCTCAGTGTTGATGAACAGTTCCTCATAAGCGAGTGGCTGGATCTGGGCGCCCAGTACTACAATGAACCCTCCAAGGCCCGCGAAGAAAATTAATTAGTTCACTATGCGCTTACTCTCCACCCTTTGGGCCATCAGTCTTTTTACCAGCTTAAGTGTTGCAGCGGCGGACACCAGTACCGCCCGCTGGAGCGACACCGACGGTGAGTTCCTCACCTTTAAAGGCCAGGTTTTGGAGCTGCACACCGCAC
>DAOQGS010000100.1:0-9265 GCA_035338675.1 Cellvibrionaceae bacterium | reverse complement strand
ATAGGCCGAAACCGCGCGGCTGTATAGTGCCTGTACTTCGGCTTCCTCCTGGGTGCCGGCGGTCTGGGTCAGGTCGGTTTTCAGCCAGAGCTTGTCTAAGTCTTTGCCGATCCAGCCTTGGGCATCCAGGGCGTACACCTCCTCGCCGCCATCCAGCACTGTCTCCAGGTGATCGATGGCGCCGTATACCAGCAGGGGGTTGTCGCCGTGGTCGTGTTTGGCCTCGTCCATGTGGGCGCTGTGGTCTGCGGCCTGGCTGAGCAGCGGCCAGGCTAGGGCGCAAACCAACAGTGTTTTACACAGGGGGGTAGTGTTTCTGGGGATAAATTGAATGTTCATCGTCTACACCACCTTAACTGTGCGCATCATGCCCAGCATGTGGTAGAGCAGATGGCAGTGGTAGGCCCAGCGGCCCTTGGCGTCGGCCGTCACCAAATAGCTAATTTTGGAGCCCGGCTGCACTATGACGGTGTGTTTGCGGGGAATGTAATTCGGGTCGCCGGTTTCCAGCTCGCTCCACATCCCGTGCAGGTGGAAGGGGTGGGTCATCATGGTGTCATTCACCAGGATAATGCGCACCCGCTCGCCGAAGGTCAGCAGCAGGGGTTCGGCGCCCATAAAATTGATGCCGTTGATGGACCACATGTAGCGGTGCATATTGCCGGTGAGGTGCAGCTCAATTTCCCGGCTGGGCTCGCGTTTATCGCGGGTGGGGTGCAGGCTTTTTAAGTCGGCATACCGCAATACCCGGCGGCCATAGCGCGCTTGGTGCTCCCTAAGGCCGATACCTGGGTCGGCAAGGCCGCTCTGGGGGCTCATCGCATGCATATCCACATGGGGGCCAAATTCACTGGGCGCATGCACAACCATCCCCGCATCGGTAGTATCAAAGTTGCTGCCAAAACCGGCTTTAGCCAGCGGCGCTGTTTTGGCGGCTGCCATCTTGCCCATGTCATGGCCGCTATGATCCATGTGGCTCATGTCCATTTTGCTCATGTCGTGGCCCGAGTGATCCATGGCGGGTTTATCCATCTTGCTCATATCCTGGCCCGCATGATTCATGGCGCTCGCGTCCATTTTGCCCATGTCGTGGCCCGCATGGTTCATAGCGCCCGTATCCATTTTGCCCATGTCGTGGCCAGCATGATTCATGGCGCTCGCGTCCATTTTGCCCATGTCGTGGCTTGCATGGTTCATGGCGCCCGTATCCATTTTGCTCATGTCGTGACTTGAGTGATCCATGGCGCCCATATCGTGCCCGGAGTGATCCATGCCACCCATGCCCATATCGCGATGGCCTAAATTGGGCGGCGGGTCCATGGCGGGCACGCTTGCCTTCAGCTTGATATCGGGGGTGAGTGTGCCGCGGGCGTAGCCTGAGCGGTCGATGGTCTGGGCGAACAGGCAATAGGCCTGCTCTGCGGCGGGGGTAATTAACACATCGTAGGTTTCCGCCGGGGCGATGCGAAATTCATCCACGCTCACCGGTTGAATCTCCTGCCCGTCCGCCGCCACTACGGTCATCTGCAAGCCGGGAATGCGCACGTCAAAAATACTCATGGCGGCGCCGTTAATGATCCGCAGGCGCAGCCGTTCGCCTGGTTTAAACAGCCCCATCCAGCCCGTATCGGGGGTTACACCGTTCATCAAATAGGTGTACGTAAAGCCGGTGACATCGGCGATGTCCCGCTCGCTCATGCGCATCTGGTTCCACATGCGGCGGGTTTTGATGCTGCCTGCAAGCCCGAGGGCTTTAAAGTCGCGCCAGGTATCTGCCAGGGTGCGCTCGCGGAAGTTGTAGTAATCGCTGCGTTTTTTCAGCTTGGCGTAAATCACCTGCGGCGCCTCGTCGGACCAGTCGGACAGCAGCACCGTCATCTCGCGGTCGTAGGCCTGCGGGGCCGGGGTTTTCGCCTCAATCACTATGGCGCCAAGCAGGCCGGTCTGCTCTTGCAGGCCCGAGTGGCTGTGGTACCAGTAGGTACCGCTTTGCTGCACGTCGAATTGGTACTCAAAGGTCGCGCCGGGTTTGATGGGCTCGGAATCAAAACCCGGTGAGCCGTCCATGCTGGAAGGCAGAATAATGCCGTGCCAGTGGATGGAGCTGTCTTCTTTAAGGTTGTTGGTCACCCGCAGCGTCACCCGCTCGCCTTCCTTCCAGCGCAGGGTGGGGCCGGGCAACTGGCCGTTCACTGTGGTGGCAAGGCGCTCTTGGCCGGTGAAATTAACCGCTTGATAACCGATGCTTAAGTCAAAAACAGTTCCGCTGAGCACCCTGGGGCTATTGGAGGCTGCCGGTTCCGCTTGCAACGCGCGGCTGATGGGCAGGCTTGTGAGGGCCAAAGAGGTGGATGCGCCGAGCACAAACCTGCGGCGGGAAACCTCTGTTTGGCCCGAGGGCGCATGATCAAGGCCGTTCGCAGGCCCAGTAACAATAGGTGTCGTCATAAAAAAACCTGGTGGAGCAAAGGGTGATTGAGCGCGGGATGGGTAAGAGCCGTCATGCCGGAGCAAGGCTACGCCTTCGGCCGCGAATGTATGTGTTGTTGATCCCAAGTATTGGCGCAGGCCAAGCCGCCTAAAGCTCAGGCTGAGGCGTTGGCGGCCCATTATTTAGGCTGGGGTTAGGCGATCGGCGGGCGGAAGAGGCTGTAATTCTGCGGGTGGGGCGGTGTGCGGCGATAGCCGTAGTTGGGGGCGGTGGTGCTGATAACAGCTGTAAACGTCAGTTCCGTGCCAATTAGGGCTGCGGCACCCTGCAACAGGCAGTGGCCCAGTTGCTGGCAGCAGTCCGGCAACGGGTGGTGCCCATGGGCGCTGGTTTTAACAGCAACATGGGTTTGATGGCATGGGGGTGTTTCGTGCTCGGCTGGGTGGTGTGCCTGCTTGGGGCAGATGGCAATACTGGCAGCGGCGGTCTGGCCGACAAATATCAGCAGTACCAGCGCAAAGAAAAATCGTTGCCAAGCGGTTAAACGCATAGGTGAACGGATCGACCTCAAAAGGTGGCAATGAATCGGGGCTTAGGTGCAAAAGTACGCAGTTTAATTACGGCACTCCAGGTTAATGAGTAAAAACCGCCAGCGAATAAAAAAGTTCTGCGCGATTGTAGCTAAAACCGGTGGGGCGGTTTTAATTTTTAGGCCTGGCGATGAACCTAAAAACCGCAGTTGAACTCTACTACGGCTGCCTAATGCTTGAATCTGCACGCTTTTTTATCAAAATTTGACTCACCGTAGAGATGACTACTGCTTTCGCCAAATTTTGATAAAAAAGCGCACATATTCGGCGCCTTAGGCACCCTCGCTACGAGTTCAGCTGCGGTTTTTAGGTTGACCAAACCCATGCAAAGCTTGCGGCAAGTCAAACCTCACAAAATGAGTACCAACACAAAACCTACGCCTGTGCGCACATATTTGATGACTGGGAGGATTGAACTGCACAGAAAGCGGGTAGCTAAATTCAGCTGTTGTGAGCGATGGAAGGCTGTATCTGCAGTCATTAAACGCAGGCTCAGCAGATACGCAATTAATCTTCTGCATGAAATTTTACTGACTGAAATCGGCTCCATCCATGGAATCGCCCTGCGTCCAAACAGTCGTTGCACGCGCAGCCAAATTTGCCGTGCCTTTGAGTCGCCGCTTACGTATTTCAACAAGCTGCTAGGCGGCGAGTTTTTCTTCCAGGCCGAGTATCTGCGCGCGGCAGGCGCGCATGCGGGGCATGAGGTCGCGAATAATACTGCTGACAAATACATTGGCAGAGGTTTGCGCAGTTATTTCCATCGCCCTGAGGGTTTCATCTTCCACTTGCTCCAATTGTTTGAGCAGGCTTAAGTCATGGTCCTCGTTCATGTTGTCTTGCACTTGAGAATAGGTGTGATGAATTACTGTGCCAAAGCCGTGGCCGAGTTCTGGCGCACCGGTTTGAAAAACCACATAGGGTTGCAAATAATCTAAGGCAAACTCGCGGCAGGCAATCAACTCGCTGAACAACTCCTTGCAGTCATCGTGTTCCATTTTGGCAATGGCGGATTTATACACGGCGATGCCGTCATTGAGTGTTTGCACGAGCGTAGTGAGCGGGCTTGCGACTGGATGTTTCATGGGGGTTTCCTTCTGCTTAAGGTCGGGAAAAAGTACCCGTCACTTGTGATGCGGGCAAAAAGTGAGAAGCACGTCTCATTCCATGCTCGGGCGCTATTTGCCGACATTTCGTTTCGATCTAAAAAACGCCTGAAATATCAATGCTTTTCCCTGAACACACCGCATAGGGCAGTGTTTTGGTTATAAACAGCGCGGGCGCAGGGGTTTTGGTTGTGCGGGCGGTTGGTTGCGCGGCTAAAAATGCGCCGCCAAACAGTGCATGTGTTACCAATTTGCACGTTATTAATTCACTGATGCGTGTAAAAAAGCTACGCATCGGCTAGTTAATTAACACTTATGGTAATGGGCGGTGAATGGTTGGGGTGTTTGGTAACAGCCCAAAACGCGTGTCTGTGACGGGATTTACACCAGCTCGAACAGCGCATCTAGGTCATAATCCTCTGACCAATCCAGTAGGCGCTGGATTTCCCGGCACAAAAGGGCAACCTTGTGTTCGATGGTATCCAGCTGCCCCAGTTGTAAATCCCGATCCAGCGCATGGGCCGCCTCTTTAAGGGCGGGTACGCCGCAATAACAGGCGCCGCCGTATAGTTTGTGGGCGGCATTTTGCAGTTCGCCCCAGTTGTTATCGGCCAGTAACTGGGCCCAATCCACCGGCTCCTGCTGCAGGCTTTCAATTAACATCTGCAACATATCGCGGGCCAAGGCGGCATTGTCTTTCGCCAATTTAAGGCTTTCTTGCACCACCACTACCGGTTGGTGGCTGACTTCCGCCTGCTCAAGCGCGGGCAGTGGTGCAGGGGGCGCTGAGGGGGGAGCGGCTGGGCGGGTGAATTTTTTGCCCAACCATTTGCTCAGCAGCTGGACCAACTCCTCGTAGCTGACCGGTTTGGATAAATAGTCATCCATGCCGCCGACGATATATTTAGTTTTATTCTCCGCCGCATTTTGTGCCGTCAGCGCCACAATCGGCGTGCGGGTGTCGCCCAGTTCTAGTTCGCGAATTTTGGCGGTTACGGCAAAGCCGTCGGCATCGGGCATTTGAATATCCATAAACACCAGATCAAAACGCCGCTCGCGGCAGAGGGCGAGGGCGCTGGCGCCACTGCTGCAAGTCACTACTTCCAGTGGAAACGGTTTGAGAAATTCGGCAATTAATTTGGTATTGGACGGATTGTCGTCCACCACCAATAAGCGGTGGCTGAAACTGGGCTTTAAACTGGGGATGACTTTAGGGGTTGAATTAATCGCCCCTAAAATCGGTGTTACGGAAATTTGATGGGCGAGGGCTTGGTGCAATTTCCCCGGCAATAAAGGGCGGGTAATAATGCCGGCATTAATGGGGTCTACGTCCTTTTGGATGCTGCCGGTGGTTGTGCTGCTGGTTACCACCAAACAGGATATACCCAGCAGTTCATTGCACTGGGCGATGGTGGTTAAAGTGGCCTCTTTATCGAATTGATTGGCCCTATTTAATACATCAACCACGGCGATTTGTGGTTTGAATTCGCGCCAGCGGGGCAGCTGATGCACCAGATCATCCATGGCGGTCACTTCTAAAAAATTCGCCCCGAGGCTGGTGAGCAATGTGGTTAATTCTAAACGGCTGGCCGGTTGTTCATCGATTACGAGCACATGGCAGCCTTTTAATGGCGCTAGGGTGGCCGGTTGCTGCAAGCGTGATTGAGGCACCTGTAAACGAGCGGTAAACCAGATGCTGGGCTGATCGGCAGGTTCAAGGTCGATTCCTAAGGTGCCGCCCATTTTTTCCACTAAATTGCGCGCAATCGATAAGCCCAGTGCCGTGCCTTGGGTAATGGCAAAGTCGCCGTGTTTGCTTTCCAGCAGGCGTTTAAAATGCGCCACAAAATCATCATCAAAGCCGCCGCTGTAATTAATGACGCTAAATTTTACCAACTGGGCGCTTGTTTCCGCGCGCACAACACTGACCTTGATGGCGATATTGCCCTGCCGCCCGTGGTTGAGCGCCTGGTTAATGAGGTTGCCAAGCACCTGTTGCAAACGACGCGGATCGCCCAGCAGAATTTCCATTACATCCGGTTGAATAATGGATAACACCCGGTTGCTTTTGGTGGCCGCAAGCGGTGCGTAAAAGCTCAGCGCTTCATGCACCACTTGGCGCACCTGTACATTTTTCACGTCCAATTGAAATTTGCCATTTTCCAGGCGAGAAAAATCCACAATATCCTGGGCCAGGCCAATAATTCCCCGCAGGGTGGTCTCTAAATTATTAATATAATCTGCCTGCTCGGCAGTCATGGTTGTGCGGGAGAGCTGGCCGATGGCGCCTAAGCACTGGCGCAGAGGATCGAGTAAATCAGAACTTGCGTGCATTAAAAATTCAGCCTTTACCCGCTCCGCTTGAATAGCCTCTTTGCGGGCCATATCCATTTCGATATTTTGAATTTCGACCGATTCTAATGATTCTTTAAAATCACTTAAGGCCGCCTCATAGGAATTGCGTAAATCGTCTTGGGCGCGATTGAGATTTTCAATCACCTCGTTCATCAGCAGCGCGCAATCGTTAAGAAAACTTAATTGATTTGGGTCGGGAATGGCGTGGTGAGGCGAGAGCTTCAGCGACAATAAATAGTGGGTGAGGGTGCGGATAGGGCCTAAAAATTTGGCCTTAGTCTGCACATATATAAACATTAATATCAGCAGAGAAGCGCCAAAAATAATTAAATGGAAGAGAAGGTTTTGATAAAACGCCACGTGAATGCGCTCATCATCGACGACGAGCGTCCAGGTATAGGCGCCATTGGGAATTTGGACGAGCCAATTTTCGTCTGCGTTTTGTGGATTGTTGCGGCGGGGTGTTTTGCCTGCAAGCGCATTATGAGGGTGGGAGGCAACTCCTGCTTGATAGACGATTTGGTTTTTCTCATCACTGAGGCTTAAGCCGACAATTTCCGAATCGCTCAGCAGAATATCCGCCAATTGGTTGAATTTTTTGTGATCGATGGGTTGATCACTTAAGAGTTCAAATTGCGTAAGTAAACGATGCGCCAATTCAAAGGAGTTTTGGTAGATATGCCGCTGCGCTGTGTGTAGTGCGAGAATATCGGCCAAGAGTAAAATACACGACAGCACGCCCAAGGGCAGAATGCTAGCCCACAACATTTTTTTGCCAAAGTGTGTCTCGAAGCGGTTCATATTGTGTCGTTAAATTTCTTAGAAGAGCGGCGCCACCTTAGCATAAAATGGCGTAGAATCCGCATCCTTAACCGTTTTGGCGCTATTGGCGAGTGATTTATGTCCAGCGACTTCGATGCTAATCCCTACCCCACCATTGAACAGTTTATTGGCAATACACCCTTGGTGCGTTTGCAACGCTTGGCGGGCGCAACTAACAATCACATTTTGTTGAAATTAGAAGGCAATAATCCAGCAGGCTCGGTGAAGGATCGCCCGGCTTATTCCATGATTACTCAGGCGGAGCTGCGCGGTGAAATAAAACCCGGCGATACCTTAATTGAGGCCACCAGCGGCAACACGGGTATTGCGCTTGCTATGACGGCGGCAATTAAAGGCTACAAAATGATTTTGGTGATGCCCGATCATATGACCCAGGAGCGCAAAGATGCCATGCTCGCCTATGGCGCGGAATTAATTCTGGTGCCCAAGGCGGCCAGCATGGAAGGGGCGCGGGATTTGGCTCTGTCCCTACAGGCACAGGGGCGCGGCAAGGTGTTAGATCAATTCGGCAATGCGGATAACCCCTTGGCCCACTACACCGGCACAGGCCCGGAAATTTGGCAGCAAACCCAGGGCCGCATTACCCATTTTGTCAGCTCCATGGGCACCACAGGCACCATTGTGGGCAACAGTAAATATTTTAAGGAGAAAAATCCTGCCATCCAGATAATTGGCTTGCAGCCTGCTGCCGGTGCCAGTATTCCCGGAATTCGCAAATGGCACCCGGATTATTTGCCTGGTATATACACCGATCGCAATATCGACCAGATCGTGGAGATGAGTCAGGCGCGCGCCGAGCAAACCATGCGCGATCTGGCGCGCATTGAAGGGATTTTTTGCGGTGTATCTTCCGGCGGCGCTGTGGCTGCCGCATTGGATATAAGCCGCAGTGTTGAAAATGCTACAATCGTGGCTATTATCTGCGACCGAGGTGACCGCTATTTGTCCTCTGGCCTGTTCTCTCAGCCCTGATGCCGCCGCTAGATTGCCCGGTTCATCTACGCCTATGGCAGGTGGGGAAGCGGCTCCTGCTAACAGGTGCTTTTGACACACTATAATAATATCAACCCGTGATCTAATGGCCCCTAGGCAGCCCATTGATATACCACTTTGCCAGCCCGCCACCGGGTATTGCTCTGGCGGCACCTGAATTGGGCGCCGCCTGCGCAGTAGAAATGATCACATGCGTACTGGCCTTCCGCGCAAGGAACAAATAATTATCCCGTCGCTCTAGAGCCCCGGCTTTTGTGTTTACTCACTTAAGCCACCCTCGCCGGGCTTTACAGTTAATTGAGTTTTTATTGATATGGTAAAAGTTAGACAAGATAGGCCAACCACCCTTGATGGCAAGGTTGATATTGTTTCTTGGATTGATTACCTGCGCGATACCGCCAAGCTCTCCAGCGATGCAATTACTGATTTGCAGCGCGCCTGTGAATTAGCTCAGGCCTTAGAACAAGCTCCCGGCGATAAAACCGACGGCTGGACGGAAGCCTATTCTTCATTTAGTGCCGGCCTTGAAATGGCGGAAATTTTAGCCGGCTTGCAATTGGATAAAGACAGTTTAGTGGCGGCTATTTTGTATCGCAGTGTGCGGGAAAATAAATGCACACTCACCGCCATTGATAAATCCTTCGGTACCACCGTTGCCACATTAATTGATGGCGTGCGCCGCATGGCGGCCATCAGTAACCTTACCAATCACACCGGCGATAAAGTATTAGGCCAGCCGAGCACCGACCAGTCGGACAATGTGCGCAAAATGCTGGTCGCTATGGTTGATGATGTGCGCGTTGCATTGATTAAATTGGCTGAGCGCACCTGTGCCATTCGAGCCGTTAAAAAAGCCCCCATCGAAAAACGCCAGCGAGTGGCCCGCGAAGTTTCCGAAATTTACGCACCCTTGGCCCACCGTTTAGGTATCGGCCACATTAAATGGG
>DAOQGS010000099.1:0-9275 GCA_035338675.1 Cellvibrionaceae bacterium | reverse complement strand
CCCGGCCCGACCTCACAGTGGCCTTTCTGCGCGGCAATGTGAACACCCGCTTGAGTAAGCTCGACGCAGGCGACTACCACGCCATTATCCTCGCCGCCGCCGGGCTGATTCGGCTCGACTTCCACGAGCGCATCGCCAGTTTTATCACCAGCGAAGACAGCTTGCCCGCTGGCGGCCAGGGCGCAGTGGGCATCGAGTGCCGCACCCAGGATGACGATATCCACCGCCTGCTCGCCCCTTTACACCACACACTCACCGCCGAACAAGTACTCGCCGAGCGTGCCGTAAACCGTCGTTTAGAAGGCGGCTGCCAAGTGCCCATCGGCTGTTTTGCAGTGCATGAGGGCGATCAGCTCTGGCTGCGGGGCCTGGTGGCCGAGCCGGACGGCAGCGCCATTATTCGCAGCGAAATTCGCGGCCCGGCAAGCACCGCCGAAGCCCTCGGCATAGCCCTGGCGGAAGACCTACTAGAGCGCGGCGCCCAGCGGATTTTGCAGGCGGTCTACGCCAATGGCCTCTAGCCCATGGCGTATCTGGGCCACCCGGCCCGCCGCCCAGAATCCCGCCTGGATTGAACAGTTGCAGCAGCTGGGCTTTGAGGTCTTCGATTTTCCCCTCCTGGCCATTAACCCTCTGGAAGACGCTGACAGCCAGCAAGCGATTAAAAGCCTGGTGCTGGATTTTGATCAGTTCGACAAGGTGATTTTTGTCAGCCAAAACGCCGTGCAACACGCCTTTAATTGGCTGCACGACTACTGGCCCCAACTGCCCGTCGGCATCCGCTATTTTGCCGTGGGCGATAAAACTGCCCGCAACCTCAACATGCAGGGCATTGACGCCGAAGTGGCCTGCGGCATGACCTCTGAGGCGCTCCTCAATCTGCCCGCCCTCACGGACGTTTGGGGTCAAAAAATTCTTATTTGCCGGGGCCGCGGCGGCCTGCCCAAGCTCGGCGAAAGCCTACATCAGCGCGGCGCGCGGGTGCGTTATTTAGAGCTGTATGAACGCCTGATCCCGGCGGATGCCCAGCAGCTTCTGCAAGCGCAGCTACCCAGCCTGCCCGCCCGCGATCTACTGGTGGCCTTTAGTGGCGAAACCCTGCACAATTTAGTCAGCCTGTTCGAGGGCCACCCCAGCGTGCCCTGGGCCAATCCGCTTTTGGTACCCGGCAAACGGGTGGAAGAGCTAGCCCGGCAGCTGGGTTTTGAGCAGGTGATCTGCGCGGCCAACGCCAGCGAAGGGGCCATGCTTAAAAGCCTCACGGAATTCTGCACCCACCACCATCCCCAAGCCCAAGCCTAGGTTCACGCCATGAATGACAGCAGTGAAAAACCACCTATTGCCCCAGAGCCGAGACGCTCCGCCACGGGTTATTGGGTTTTGCTGCTGGTGTTTATCCTGGTGCTCGGCGCCATCGCCGTGGGCGTGGCCAATGTGCGCCATCAGCTCAAAAGCGAAATTAAAGAGCTTGAACACAAGCTCACCGACCTAGGCCGCGACCAGAGCCAGCGCTATGACGATGTAATGGAGGACTTGGAAAAGGCTCGCTACCGCATCGAAAACAATCTCAACAGCCACCAGGGCCGCTTAAGCGATATAGACCAGCGCCTAGAAGAACACCAAAAACGCCTGCAATCCCTCACCAGCCAGAGCCTGGATGAGCGCCTGCTCACCGAGGCCCTGCTGCTGCTCAAACAGAGCAACCAGCGGCTGCTGCTGGAAAAAGACGTACCCGGCGCCACCACCCTACTCACCGAGGTGGAGAAAATGCTCTCCTCCGCCACCGGCTTAAACGCCAACAGCGAATTTTTAGCCCTGCGCCAGGCTATCAACCGGGATTTAACCGCATTAAAACTGCTCACCCCGGTCGATAAAGAGGGGCTGTATTTGCAGCTCAATTCGCTGATCGAACTGGCCCGCCAGCTGCCGCAAAAACCCAAATTTGAAGAGAAGGCGAGCGGCGTTGAGCCGGTGGTAACTAACAGCTGGCGCGACTGGGTGAGCGAAGCCTGGCTGCGCTTTAAACACGGCCTGAGCAACTATGTGCGCCTGGAAAATCGCAGCGACAAAATCAAACCCCTGCTCACCGAAGAATCCAGCCAACTGGTGGAACTGACCCTGCGCCTGGTGCTGGAAGAAGCCCAGGTGGCGCTCCTGCAAGGCCGCCCCGCCATCTACACCAGCAGCCTCAACAAAGCCGAAGCCCTGCTCAGCCAGTACTACTGGGAGAGCGCGAGCCTCAGCCAGTACCTGGCCACCCTTCAGCAGCTGCGCGCCGCCAACCTCAGCCAAGAGCTGCCCTCGCTAAGTGAAAGCGTCACCCTGTTGCAGCGGCTCACGGAACAGAGCAGCGCGCCCCTGGTGAAACCCGCCGAGGTAAGCGCACCATGATGGGATGGCTGCTTACCAGCATCCTGCTGATGGTGCTGTTTTCCCTGCTCACCCAGTTCCTGCTGCAGGATCCGGGCTTTGTGTTGATCGCCCTGGGCAACAGCAGCCTGGAGATGCGCTTCTGGCCTGCGCTATTGAGCTGGTTAGTGTTTTGGCTGCTGCTGAGCCTGTGCGCCACGCTGCTGAGAAGACTGCTGCGGGGCCTACGCGGCGGCGGTTGGCGCACCCACCGAGTGGCGGGTGAAGCCCGTCTGCACGCGGCCTGGCTGCATTTTTTTGAAGGCGAGTGGGCGCGCTTACTCAAAGACAGCCTGCGCGCCCTCAAACGCAAGCCGGATCTCATCCCCAGCCTGCTCGCCGCCGAGGCGTTGGCCAATTTGGGTGAACCCATCGGCGAAGGCGGCCGCATTCACGGCCTGCTCAGCGAGGCAAAACTGCAACACCCCAAACAAACACTCTCCATCGCACTGGTGGGCGCGCGCATCGCCACCCAACAGGGCAGTGAAAGTGCGGCCTTGTTTTGGCTGGAGCAGGGCCGCAATCAAGCGCCGCGCAGCCGAGCGCTGCTTAAGCTCTACGCCCAGGTGCTGCGCCAAAAAGGCGACTGGCCCGCCATAACCGCCCTACTGCCTGAACTGGCCAAAAACAAGGCTATGGATGAGGCGAGCCTTACCGAGCTGGAGGAAACCACCCTGGCAGCCCTCCTGTGCAGCGCCGCTCAAACCGGTCTTGAAGCCCTGCAAAATGCCTGGGCGGGTCTTAATAAAAGCCAAAAAAATGCCCCCAACCTGCTACTGGCCTACGCCCGCGGCCTGCAAAAACACAATCGCGGGGAACTGGCCGAACCGCTTATCCGCAAATCACTCAACCGCAGCTTTAACGCCCCCTTAGCAGCCCTTTACGGCCATCTTGAGGGCATCAACCCGCAACAACAACTTAAAGAAGCTCAGGCCTGGCTGCAGGCATATCCCGGTGAAATCAGTGTATTAATCAGCCTCGCCCAACTCTGCACCCGCCTGCATTACTGGGGCCAGGCGCGAGACTACTGGGAGGCCGCCCACCAACAAGCCCCCTGCGCCCGCAGTTACCTAGCACTTGCCGAGCTGTACACCAAACTTGGCGACAAGGTACGCAGCCAAGAATTGTATGAACGTGGGCTGACTCGACTGGCCGAACTCGAAGCCAATTCGTGACGCACAACACAAATCTGCATTGCTGCGAATAAAAATCTAAAAGCCGGGAAACTTCTCCCCCCACCCCCAGTCACACACTTGCGCGCTTATGTTGAACTCCCAAGCGACAGACGCGAGCCCCATGAGTCTGATTCATTGCATGTAACTCCCAAGGTGCTTGGCCCTAGAACCCTGTTCTAGGGCTTTTTTATTTGCCCAAACGCACTACCGCGTTCAGCACACCACTACACCCCCAAAACCCTCACCTAAAAACCGCAGTTGAACTCGTAGCGAGGTTTTTAGGTTTATCAATTCGCAGTGCGGCAGTGGTGAATACAGGTTATTCCACACCGTCAAAAAGAGGGACCTTTTTGACAAGCCTACACGGATGTATTCAGGGCGTGTCTGTAATAACCTGTATTTACCACACGGGATAAGTAGTGAGGGCTCGCAGAAGATCGGAGCGAGAATCACATCCAGCCATACTAACAAGGTACTGGATAGCTCGCCCTAAACAAGCAAACGCGACATAACACGATCATTGAGCATCCCGTTTATTCAACACCGCCAACAGCAACACCCAAAAACACAACACCAGATTAAATAGCGGTATTTGCAGCTGATTCGGCATCGCATAAATAATGCTGACGGCCGGAATCCACACCAACCAGTTGGAGACAATTACCGTCGGCAGCGTCTGCGCCCAATACTGTTTATCCAATTGTTGCCACCAAGTCTTTAGATTAAAACCCGCCGCCATCCACAAATAACTGAGGGTGATGGTAGGCGCAGCCCAAAATGCGCTGTAAATAAACTGATCCACCGCCACTTTCGCAACCAAGGTCGAAAAGTCGTTGCCAGAACCAAACCAAACCGCCTGCAAACGATAAAACAGATCGACCTCAACCCCTTTCAGCCCCCAAAACAAACCGTAAAAAATACCTATGGCTACAACCCCAGGCCCCTTGGGTAAGGAGCCGCTCAGCCATAAATAAACAAATGGAATCAAGCCGCCAAACACGGCCGTTGCCACAAAAGAATAGGCAAACCCATAGTGGTTTTTTAATGCCCCAAAAAAATCAAAATAGACATGCGCGCCCGGCAGAAAAAAATAAACCAGCAAAATAATCAACGCAAAAAACTGCAATACCAGACCGGGAACAAAGGTATTTTTTAAGGCCGCAACAATAGACGCAAAAATAGACATATCAGGCTCAAACTCAAGTAAACATCACCATTGCACGCCGCCAAAAGGCTCATAAGGGCAACCCACAAAAGCACTTAAAAACAGTATCCAACCACTCTTACATCCTTATTATTTCACCCCTGCTGTAGCGCCGGATTTTTTAAAAATCCCACGGCACTACCCAAAAGGTAAAAGCCTAAATTACGCGCAGGCTTATAGTCTTTAATACTCAATCAACCCCTAATAACGCCGCAAAAAACAATTGGTATGACCATTAAAACGCTTATTTGCGAATCATTTTAATTTAGCCAAATTAATTTTTAATTTGGTTCACAGTTACGCAAAACAGCTAACGGCGCACATGGACTTATAAGACAAACTGCGCTTACATGCTAGACGGCGAAATAGCTACACAACTGCGCTTGTTTTTTCATTCAAGCAAGCAATGCATTACATCAATAATAACGCTTATCGAAGTGGGCCCTATGAAAACTACATTTAAAACACTGGCTGCAATTGTCAGTCTAATTACGCTCCCCTTAACTGTAACCGCCGCACCTGATCCTAACTTCCATATTTATTTAATGGTTGGCCAATCTAACATGGAAGGCCAGGGGGCCATTGAAGCACAGGATAAAACCCCACCTGCCAACCTGTTGGTCATGCACGACGATAAAAACTGTACTCAAGACGGTAAAAAATATTTGGAATGGCGCCCAGCTGTACCGCCATTAATGCGCTGCTTCCAAACTGCTCACTCATTTAACAACGGCGGTTTAAGCCCCGGTGATTATTTCGGCCGAGAAATGTTAAAAGCCAGTGCGCCGGGTATCAAAATTGGCTTGGTGGGTGCAGCCTACCAGGGACAAAAAATTGAATATTTCATGAAAAATTGTAACCCCTGTACAGCATCCGGTGCGAACGGCTCTATTCCCGAAGCCAACGCCTATACCTGGTTAATTACCATGGCCAAAGAGGCGCAAAAAACCGGTGTGATTAAAGGCATTATTTTCCACCAGGGTGAGAGTAATACCGGCGATACCTCTTGGCCGAGCAAAGTAAACACGCTGGTAACCGATATTCGTAAAGATTTGGGCATTGGCAATGTGCCTTTTATCGCCGGTGAAATGGTACCGAATGCCTGCTGTGTTTCACACAATGCCCAGGTACAAAAAATTCCTTCCGTGGTCACCAATGGCTATTACGTTTCCGCGCAAGGCGCCACTAAACGCTCCGACGATAACTACCACTTTGACGCCGCAGGCCAGCGTTTAATGGGCAAGCGCTACGCCGAGAAAATGATCCCACTGGTGGATTTAAACCTAAGTGGCTCATCCAGCAGCTCAAGCTCATCCTCAAGCTCCAGCAGCTCAAGTTCTTCATCAAGCAGTTCATCCAGCTCAGGCCGCAGCTCAAGCTCCTCGTCCAGCAGTTCAAGCTCATCATCCAGCTCTAGCAGTTCCAGCAGCTCAAGCTCCAGCTCATCCGGCAACAACAATACTGGTGAAGTAGCCGGTAGTGGCGACCCATGGCTATTGGTATTCATGCTGCCCCTGTTAGCCCGCATTAGACGCGCCCGCACCTAAACCCTATGGGCCTGGCCATTTGCGCCAGGCCTTTACCCACCCACCGCAACTCCCCCCTTGATTTCCCCGCCTCGCTATTCAACTCCTCGGCTGTATTTTGCCTCCCGTTACAAATTTACTGCCCGTTATTAAAAAACGCTCATGGGCGCACGCAAACTAGAGGAAAAGGTAGTAGCCCCGGGGACAGACTCAGCAACTTTCTACTACTCCACGCCCCAACCACCAGCTGGTTCACAGATATACAAGCTCAGCCATTGACCCGATTGAATTGTCTTACCAATTAATGTTTTATGGGAGCGGATGCAAACCCGACGTACACCATCTACACGCCGCTGCCCTTGGGCAAAGCACACTTTCCATAATAATTCGATAAAAAGTGATCCCTATGAATACACCATTCTTGAGAAGACTAATCGGCATTGCAGGTTTAATCAGCCTGACCGCCCAGGCCGCACCCGACCCTAATTTTCACATTTACCTCATGCTCGGGCAGTCCAATATGGAAGGCGCCGCCCCCATTGAATCCCAAGACCGTGTGGCCAACCCGCGGGTGCAGGTGATGCAGGGGCAAAACTGTTCCGGTGTATCCACACAGTACGGCCAATGGCGCGAAGCGCTGCCCACACTGGTTCGCTGCCCACAAAATGGTATTGGCTTGGGGCCGGGCGATACCTTCGGCCGCACCATGGCGACCCTCTCGCCTAGCGATGTCACCATCGGTCTGGTAGGTGGCGCCTATGGCGGCGCTAAAATTGAATACTTCATGAAAAGCTGTGGCTCAGATTGCACCCCGCCCTACGGCGGTATTGCCGGTGCGCCTAACAACGGCACCAGCGGCTACCAATGGGTGCTAGATATGGCGAAAAAAGCTCAGCAACGGGGTGTGATTAAAGGGTTTATTTTCCACCAAGGCGAGAGCAATAGCGGCCAACAAGATTGGCCCAGCAAGGTAAACACCTACATCAGCGACCTGCGCCGAGACCTGGGCCTCGACCCAGCCAAAACCCCCTTTATTGCCGGTGAATTGCCTTATACCGGCTGCTGTTCAGGCCATAACACCTTGGTTAACCGGCTCCCCAGCGTCATCACCAACGCCTATGTGGTGAAAGCCGACGGCGGCCTGCAGGACAAGGGCGATGGACTGCACTGGAACTCAGCTGCCGTGCGCGAAATGGGCAAACGCTACGCCAACCAAATGGCGAAAGTTGCCGACATCAAAAGCGCCTCTAGTTCATCTTCCAGTTCAAGCAGCTCAAGCTCATCGTCAAGTTCAAGCTCCAGCAGCTCCTCCAGTTCATCAAGCTCTGGCCGCAGCAGCTCAAGCTCATCAAGCTCTTCTTCCAGCTCAAGCTCCTCTAGCAGCTCAAGCTCAACAAGCTCCTCTGGCAGCAATAACACGGGTGAAGTAGCGGGAAGCACGGATGGCTGGATGTTGGTAGTGATGCTGCCGCTGCTAGCGCGGATTCGCCGCCCTCGCGCCTAATTCGGCGGTTAACACCTGGCCCTTGCGGCCAGGCTTTCTCTACAGGGCTAGCCAGCCTTTTGTTTCTTATAGGCCCGCCCTGCTTTTTTAATCCCGTATTCCCTTCTCTTTTACCGTGCAAACGTCTTTTTGTTAAGCGAGCAGTTAAGCGGTGCAATAACAATTGTTCGCTCAGCGTTTGGATTTGCCCCGCCGCAACCCCGGCGGCACATTAATTTTAAAATTGCCGCGCGCTTTAGGTTTGATCGGTATTTTATGGCCGCGCACATCATCGGGAATTAATGCCCCCGGATGGCTGCCAATCACATCGCCCCGGCCGATCTTGCGCAGATACTCCCGCAACATAGGCCAGTGTTTTTCATCGTGAAAGCGCAACATGGCTTTTTGAAAACGCCGCTGCTCCAAGCCCTTAGGTGTAAACACGCGGGCACTTTTATAAGTGATTTTTTTCAGCGGGTCGCGGCCGGAATAATACATAGCGGTAGCCAGCGCCATGGGCGAGGGGTAAAAGGTTTGCACCTGGTCTAGGCGGAAATTATTGGCTTTTAACCACTTCGCCAAATTAATCATATCGCCGTCTTCACACCCCGGATGGGCGGCGATGAAGTAAGGAATCAAATACTGTTTTTTGCCGGCTTCTTTACTGTATTTCTCGAATAGGGCTTTAAATTGATCGTAGGCGCCCATGCCGGGCTTCATCATTTTATTCAGTGGCCCAGCTTCTGTGTGCTCCGGCGCAATTTTTAAATAACCGCCCACATGGTGAGTCACCAGCTCTTTCACATATTCCGGGTCCTCAACCGCTAGGTCATAGCGCAGGCCGGAGGCTATGGCGATTTTTTTAATACCGGGCAACTGGCGGGCTTTGCGGTACAAACTGGTGGTGGGCGAGTGGTCGGTCACCAGGTTTTTACAGATACCAGGAAACACGCAGGAGAGGCGGCGGCAATTGGCGTGGATCATCGGGTCCTTGCAATTGAGCATATACATATTGGCCGTAGGGCCGCCCAAATCAGAGATTGCCCCGGTAAAACCCGGCGTTTTATCGCGAATCTCTTCAATTTCTTTGAGGATAGATTCGTGGGAGCGGCTTTGAATCACGCGGCCTTCGTGTTCGGTAATCGAGCAAAAGGTACAGCCGCCAAAACAGCCCCGCATAATATTCACGGAGGTTTTGATCATGTCATAGGCAGGGATTTTGGCATTGCCATAGGCCGGGTGCGGCACCCGCGCATAGGGCAGGCCAAACACACCATCCATCTCCTCAGTAGTCAGCGGAATCGGCGGCGGGTTTACCCACACCTCCCGCTTGCCGTGGCGCTGCACCAGGGTGCGCGCATTCATGGGGTTCGACTCCAAGTGCAGCACCCGCGAGGCGTGGGAATAAAGCACCGGGTCGCCGCGCACTTTTTCAAAAGACGGCAGGCGAATATAGGTTTTACTCGGGTCAAGCCCAG
>DAOQGS010000098.1:0-9306 GCA_035338675.1 Cellvibrionaceae bacterium | reverse complement strand
CCCTTTACACCCGCAGCGCCGATAGCACTGGCGCCTCCAGCTGCACCGGCACCTGCGCCACCAACTGGCCGCCTCTCTACGCCCTTGAAAGCAGCAAAAGCTTCGGCGATTTCACCGTTATCAAACGCCCCGCCGCCGAAGGCGAAACCCCCAGCTGGCAATGGGCCTACCAAGGCAAGGCTCTGTATTTTTATGCCCAGGATACGGAAGTGGGCCAGGCAAAAGGCATCAGTGCGGCATGGCCCCTAGCGCAGCCGAAATAAAGCGCCGCAGCCGAAATAAAGCGCCGCAGCCGAAATAAGGCGGCCAAGGATGAAGACCCAATGGAGAAATTAAGGAAAAACCAAGGAGCAAAAAAGGAATTTAAAAACACGGAACACAAGGCTCGGGAACAAAAATTTTTGCACTAAGGATCAACTCGTGCGAAGCCGCTATTACTCCCTCCCCTTACCAAGGGGAGGGTTGGGGAGGGGTTTTGGGATAAACACAAACTCCCACAAGGATTGCAAATGGATTTTTAAAGGATCCAACAGGAGACGGATTAACGCAGGATGCTCAGCGTAAAAGGACTTACCTATTTATCGAATAATTTAATTTAGCCTCATCCCCAGTCATACCGCGAAACCCCCAACAGTGGGGCGGCTGCTCCTGGATAGTAATTTCCACATCCACCGGCTTAATGCCCAAATCCACCTCAAACCGAGCAAAAATAGTTTTAATCAAGGCTTTTTTAGTCTCCTCCGTGCGCCCCTGCATCATATTAATTTCAATTACCGTATAGGCATCAGAGCGCCCGCCCGGGCAATAAAAATCTTCTTTATCCATAGGTATAAACCGGTGCGCCCGTTTATCCTCCGGCAGGCCCAACACCTCCTGCATACACTGTTGCAAGGTGTTGGAGAGTTTGGCTTTAATGGGGTTTAACTGCTCTTTAATGCCGTAAATAATAATCATGGCTGTGTCTTCCTAAATTTATCCGGTGAAGTTTAAAAGTGTTATCAACCCGGCGGCATTTAGTGCCGGGTTAATAATGGCGGCAAGGATGCCGCACTCGGCGGTGCAAACCGCCGCGAGCTGCAAAAACAAGAAAATCCACGTATTTTCGCCAGTTTTTGCGCTGCGAATCTTAGGCATAAAAGGCCGGAGGTTAAACAATATAATTTTGCATAATTTACTGCTGCGTGCAGCAGTAATCGCCATTTTCACCGCAATCGTATAATCAAAAACTTTAGGCCGTGAATTCCTAGCAGCTTGTTGAAATACGTAGGCGGCGACGCTCTGGCAAGGCAAATTTGGCGAAAAAACCGGAGTTTACACGCAGTAAATGAGGATTTTTTCGCCAAATTTAACGCCGCCAGAGCTAGCAAGGTAGTATTTCAACAAGCTGCTAGTATGGGTATTGGCAACCGAAATCACCCATTATCACGTTCAAACGGCAAGCGCACATGCTCCACCGCCGCAGCAAAATCACCCTCCGGCAAAAACGGTATCTGCCCCAAACAGGGCGCCGCAATGCGTTGATTTAGAGTGTGCATAATGCCGTCTAAAGCCTGTACATCCGCCGCTAACTGATTACCCACCCAACCGGCCAGCACCAACCCATCGCGCATTATGGCCTCCGCCGTTAATAATGCATGGTTAATACAGCCTAAGCGCAAACCCACTACTAAAATTACCGGCAGTTTTAATTCCACCGCCAGCGCACTTAAATTATCCCGCTCATTAATCGGCACCCGCCAACCGCCCGCGCCTTCCACCAAGGCCACATCCACTTTGGTCATTAAACTGCCGCGCACCAAACCCACTAAACGATCCAGGGAAATTCTGATTTTTTGCTCAGCGGCGGCTAAATGGGGGGAGATAGGCTGCGGTAAACAAATAGGGTTTATTTGCCGGTAATCCATGGGTTCTGTGGTTAAAGCCAACAGTGCTTCGGCATCGCTATTGCGCAGGCCCTCATCGGTTACGCGCGCACCAGCCGCCACGGGTTTTAAACCAAGGGTGGACAATTTAAGTTGCTGGGCTTTTTGTAATAGGGCGCAGGTAACTAGAGTTTTACCCACGTCGGTATCGGTACCGGCAATAAAATACTGGTGTTTCATGGCAACTATTCAGCACCTCGTGTTTGGTAAACTCTACTTAAGCCGGAATTCTGGTAAATTTTTTGTCTATCCGCACAATCAACGCGCGGTGGAGCAGTGGTGTCTGCAATAACCTGTAGTCACCACTGCGCTGGAGTATTACTGTGGTGACTGCACTAGAACACAGAGTTTAAAGTTACCAGCAAGTGAGCAAATCACCTCCAGCCACATAAAACGAGGCTGAATAGTTACCCTGCTAGGGTTTGGTGACGCGGTAAATACCCGTCTCACCTAATAAATTAGGCAGTATTTTAGAGAGCGGCAAAATTTCATTGCGGGTCACCACCAAACGATCCAGCACCGTCATATTTAATTGCTGGCACATCACTTCAAAATCGTTCAGGGTACAAAAGTGAATATTCGGCGTGTTGTACCACTCATAGGGCAAAAATTCCGACACCGGCATACGGCCTCTGAATAATAACTGCAAACGCGCCTTGTAATGGCCAAAATTCGGGAAGGTGACAATACACTCGCGCCCCACCCGCAGCATTTCGGCGAGGATTTTATCCGGGTAATACATGGTTTGCAGGGTCTGCGACATAATCACTATGTCAAAACTTTTATCCTCAAAATTATGCAAACCCTCTTCAATATTTTGCTCGATAACATTCAAGCCCTTTTCCGCACAATGCTGGATATTAGCGCTGTCAATTTCCAGCCCATAGCCGCGAATATTTTTACTCTGCTGTAACCGCTGCAATAAGGTGCCGTCGCCGCAGCCTAAATCCAGCACCCGGGCGCTGGGTTTTATCCAGCGGTCAATAATGGCGTGGTCTAAACGCATTACACACTTATCCTCTGCATATAGGCCCGGAACAATTGTTCATAACGGGGCTGTTTGGCCACTAAAAACGCATCGTGGCCGTAGGGGGAATCAATTTCCGCGTAGGTGACGTTTTTATTGGCTTTTAATAAAGCATTGACAATTTCCCGCGAGCGGGCCGGAGCAAAACGCCAATCGCTGGTAAAGGCAATTACCAAAAAATTCGCCTGGGCGTGTTTGAAGGCTTCTGCCGCATCATCGTTATACTCCCGCGCCAAATCAAAATAATCCAAGGCCTTGGTCATTAGAATATAAGTATTAGCATCAAATATTTTGCTAAAACTCGTACCTTGGTAGCGCAAATAACTTTCAATTTGAAATTCCACCGGCTCATCCACACCGTGCTCAAAAGTGCCCGAGCGCAATTCGCGGCCAAATTTTTGCCCCATGCCATCATCACTTAAATAAGTAATATGGCCAATCATGCGCGCCACACTTAAACCCTTAGCCGGGATTTTATTGTGCTTTAAATAAAAACCGTCGCAAAAATCCGGGTCACTTAAAATGGCCTGGCGGGCGGTTTCATTAAAGGCAATATTTTGCGCACTGAGTTTTAACGCCGAGGCCACCACTACACAGTGGCGCACCCGCTCGGGGTACTGCAAACTCCAACGCATGGCCTGCATACCGCCCAGGCTGCCGCCCACCACGGCGGCCCATTGGCCGATGCCCAAACGATCCGCCAAACGCGCCTGCACCTGCACCCAATCGCGCACCCGCAGGGGCGGAAAATCTGCCCCCCAGGGCTCGCCGGTGGCGGCATTAATAGAGGCAGGCCCGGTGGAGCCGTGGCAACCGCCGATATTATTCAGCGACACCACAAAAAATCGGTTGGTATCTATGGCTTTACCCGGCCCAATATAAGCATCCCACCAACCGGGTTTGTTATCCTCAGCGGCATGAAACCCCGCCGCATGGTGGTGCCCCGAGAGCGCATGGCAAATTAACACGGCGTTACTGGCACTAGCGTTTAAGGTGCCATAGGTCTCCACCATCAACTCAAAGCTGTCCAAACTGCGCCCGCAGGTGAGCGCGATGGGCTCGCTAAAACTGATTAATTGCGGCGTTACAAGGCCGACAGAATCCGAAGGAAAAGGCATGGGCAATCAAGGGCCTAGGCAAAAAGGTGGGTAAGTGTAGTTTTGCCGCCCCTCACGGGCAATAGACAAGCCCCCGGCACACAGCAAACAGCGAGGTTAAGCATGCAAAAGCCAAAAATAGTGGTATTTACCGGCGCAGGCGTCAGCGCCGAAAGCGGCATCCCCACCTTCCGCGACAGCAACGGCCTGTGGCACAACCACCGCATTGAAGACGTGGCCTCCCCAGAAGGCTGGCGGCGCAACCCGCGATTGGTGTTGGATTTTTACAATCAACGCCGGGCCGATATAGCCCGCGCCCAACCCAACGCCGCCCACATCGCCATAGCCAAATTAGAGGCCGCCTTTGATGTATGGGTGGTAACCCAAAATATCGACGACCTGCACGAGCGCGGCGGCAGCCGCAAAATAATTCACCTGCACGGGGAAATTACCAAAGCCCGCAGCAGTGTGGATGAAGAGGATATTTATCCCATCGGTTACGCCGACATAAAACTCGGTGACACCTGCCGCCAACACAGCCAACTGCGCCCGCATATTGTGTGGTTTGGTGAAGCGGTTTTGTTTTATGCCGAGGCGGAAAAAATAATTAGTGCAGCGGATAAAATATTGGTGATTGGTACTTCGTTAAGTGTTTTTCCTGCGGCTTATTTGTTACAGGCGGCGCGAGCAGATGCGCAAAAGGTTTTGGTTTCTCCGCAGATGGAAGCTGTGCCCTGGGGGTATGAATATATTGACAAGACGGCGGTGGGGGCGGTGCCACCTTTGGTTGAGCAATGGTTAGCAGAGGCGGGTTGTAAGTAATTTATTGGCATACCGCAACGCCCAAGACACGTACACACAAGTATTTACACTGATCAACAATTGAGCTAATGTAAATACCTGTACATCCACTTGTGAGGCCCGCCATGCAAACCACCAAACTATTTAAAAATGGCAATTCCCAAGCCGTGCGCATCCCAGCTGACCTTGCCTTTGAGCGCACGGATATAGAACTGGAGATAGAACGGGTAGGCCAGGAGATCCGCATCCGCCCAGCCCGCCGCTCGCTCTCTGGAGTGATGGCTAAATTCGCCCAATTCTCCCCAGATGTTTTAGCCGAGGGCCGGGGCAGCCAAGAACAAGCCGCCAGGGACGATCTGTAATGGCATTATTTATGCTGGATACCAATATGTGTATCTACCTTATGAAAAACCAGCCAGCCAAAGTGGCCCAGCGCTTTGCCGAATGTTATGTAGGTGATGTAGTTATGTCCGCCATCACCTATGCAGAGCTGCACTACGGCGTTGCCGTGGCGCACAACCCACAAAAAGAATTAGCCCACCTGGCGGCATTAATTGAAGATATTGAAGTAGCTCCCTTCGACCAAGCCGCAGGCCTAGCCTACGGCCCCATACGCACCGCCACCCGCGAGAGTAAAAAAGATCATTTGGATAAATTAATTGCCGCCCATGCGGTGGCGTTAAATGTAGTGTTGGTTACTAATAATTTAAAAGATTTTGCTAAATACCCTGGGTTAAAAGCTGAGAATTGGCTGCTGTGATGGCTGGGATACACAGGATTATAATAAAAGCCACTGAGATTTGAAAAAGTGGATTGGCAGCGGTTGGATAAAAATGATTATTTGACGGCAATGGAATGCAGCCTGGTTAAGGATGTTGAATTAAGGTGCTGTTGCGGCAGGCGCTTAGCGATGAGGTTGGTAGGTGTGAGATTTATGTGAAAGGAACTGATGTAAGTTACTATTATGAGGGGTATGTGTTGTATAGGACGGAGGATGTTGGAAACGTTGATGCATAAAAAATACCCATAGACCCATTGTAAAATTATGGCGTTGAACATCAAGCTCTGTCCATCATGTTGTTCGGGGAAACAAGAAGAGAGAATCTAATGCAATAACTTTTTAAATCAGCAACCAAAGTTGCTGGGGGTTTTTATAGGTATAAATTTATACAAATTGCAAAACAATGAAAATATATTATTTAGTTGGGCTCTAAATTATGGGAAATTTTACTGATCGAGACATTAAATTATTGGCCAAACAGATTAAAGAAAAGAAGGAATATAACAGGCCGTTCACGATGCTCACTGGAGCAGGCTGCTCAAAATCAGCAGGCATCCCTTTGGCTGACGAATTGGTGGCGGAGATACACAATAAATTTGGTCAGGAGTGCAAATATAAATTAGATGAAAACCAAATAATGGATTATGGCGCATGCATGGGATGCTTGTCCAAGAATGAGCGTCGCGATCTACTCAGTCCTTATCTAAACAATTCAAAAATTAATTGGGCGCATATAGCTATCGCCAGCTTAATGCACTCAGGCTTCGTTGGCAGAGTTATTACATTCAATTTCGACTCTATTCTCGCGAGAGCTTGTGGCCTGATTGGGCTTTACCCTGCCACCTACGATTTTGCAGCAGCTGCGACAGTAGATACTGACTATATAGCCCCTCAGGCAATTATTCATTTACATGGCCAAGGCTGGGGCAAAAGTCTATTAAATTCTGATCAGGAAACGAGCGATCATGTAGAAAACATCCGCCCTCTAATTCGTTCAGTTCTTCAGGACAGTCCGTTATTGGTGGTTGGATACAGTGGATTATCAGACCCAGTTTTTTCAGTTATATCCGAAGAATATAGTGGCAGAGAGAGATTGTGGTGGGCGGGATATTCACCCAACCCGAATGATTCAGTAAAAAATCTAATAGAAAATCACAAAAGACTGGCGCAATACCTTGGCGGGTGTGATGCAGATGATTTTTTAATTTCGCTTGCAAAAGAACTAAAATGTTTTCCTCCTCTATTATTTAAAAATCCTTACTCTCATATCATTAACGAAATCAAACCAATCATGGATTTTCCGCTTGTCGAAAGAGATTCGGCTGATCTTCTGACCAGATTAAAACATGAACTTGCCGCATCTGAAACCGCATTCAATCGCCAGGCAAACATTCCAGAACTTTTGATGAACAAGCAATGGACTACTGCAATAGAAAAAATAGACCCGGTCACGCCTGAGCTTCAAAGATACCTAGCTTGGGCATATACAGGTTTAGGTGGTACGCTTATATCTGACGGAAAAATGCAAGCTGATATATCTGCAATTGAAGCGGGAATTGAAAAACAAAAAAAAGCCCTTGAGCTTATTCCAGATTTCTATCCGGCATTACACAATATAGGCGAAGCCTACTTACAATTAGGTAAATTTACAAAAGACCCAGCGCACCTTGAAGAAAGCATCAAGATTTTCAATATAGCAGCATCCAAAAAACCCGACAAAGCTGACACTCTATGCGGACTAGGATGTGCAAGCTCAGAGTTAGGTAAAATAAAAAACGATGAAACGCTAGCTTTATTTGGAATTAATAAAATTCGAGATGCGTTAAAGATTGAACCAGATAGCCATAAAATACTAAACAACTTGGGGGCATGCCAATTAAACGCGTTTTCCTTAACAAAAAACAATTCATTTTTAGATGAAGCAAAAATAACTCTAGAGAAAGCAGAAAAAATAGATCCAAATGGAGCATACAATCTAGCCTGCCTTTATTCCATACTGAATAGAAAGGAGGAATGCATGAATTTATTATTTAGATGCAAGCAAGCAGGCACACTCCCGAATAGAGGCTGGTTAATAAGCGATTTGGATTTGAACAACGTCAAAGGCGATCCTCGATTTGCAGAATTAATAGAAACTTAAATTCTCATGTGCCAAACGCGTAACTTGGATTAAATAATTCATGCGTAGGTTGGAAGAGCGTAGCGACTTCCGACACCTAAAGGGTAATGCCGGGTGCGGGCACCGAATGTCGGAAGTCGCTGCGCTCTTCCAACCTACGAGCCTTTTAATTATGGTTCAAAAAGCAATTTTAAAATGGAGCAATTTAAATGAAATTTGAAATGTCTATAGAGGACAACTACTGGCACCAAATCGACGAAGTTACTGGGGTGGCCATTTTCGTTGATAGTTTTGACAACAAAGAATTTGATGTGCGCATTGGCACGATTACGGACTCCGAACCCGCAGGCACTATCACCGCCTCTTCGGATGAAGAGCTGAACGCGAAACTTGCCGAGCTATATAATAAATTTCAACAGAACAAAGGGAATTAATCATGGCCGTTTCAATCGACGAAATTTCCACCCTCGAAGCGATTTTAAATGAAAAGCTGGAGAGCGAACGCATGCGCTTTTCTCTTTCAGTTCATTTTATTAAAGATCGCTTAAACGATCCGCGCAATGATCCGGCCATTTCAATTACTGAATTGCAGGGTATATTTAATCGACTTATCGCGGTCCATGTTGGCAGATTAAAAACTCTGAAAGACCGTGAATCATTCACGGTACGCTGTAGGGCATCGGGCATACACATACCCTGCACTATGACGCATGATCGTGACAAGTCAGGAAAAGTCACCAAGACAATCATCACTATAACAATTATGCGCAAACGAGACTTTAAATCTAAGGATAAAATAATCCTAACGGTTTAGCGCTTACGCGCAACTTGGATTAAACAATTCAGGCGTAGGTTGGAAGAGCGCAGCGACTTCCGACATTCAAAGGTAATGCCTGCCAAGAGCACCAAATGTCGGAAGTCGCTGCGCTCTTCCAACCTACGAGAGATAAAATTATTCACAAGGAGATATTATGTCGGTGTATCGGCGCAATTATGTATTGGGTGGCACGTATTTTTTTACCGTGAACCTATTGGATCGCAATAGCACATTATTGGTGGATTACATTGATACATTGCGCACAGCGGTGGCAGAGGTTAAACAGCGGCAGCCGTTTTTGATTGATGCTTGGGTGGTCTTGCCCGAGCATATGCATGCTGTGTGGACTCTGCCGGAGAACGACGCCGATTATTCTGGCCGCTGGCGGGAGATTAAAAAGGCCTTTAACCGCAGAATTCCTCCACGCGAGCTGTTGTCACCTGCACGGCAAAAACAAAAGGAGCGCGGAATTTGGCAGCGGCGCTTTTGGGAGCACACCATTCGATCAGATGCAGATTATCGTCACCATGTAGACTATGTGCACCTAAATCCGTTAAAACATCGACTGGTGAAGCAGGTAAAAGACTGGCCGCATTCATCATTTCATCACCATGTTAAAAAAGGCACTTATCCTGAAAGTTGGTGCGGCAATACCCTTTAATACGCATTTTGGATTAAATAATTCACGCGTAGATACCATCTCTCCTATACCACCGCAAGCAGCTGATCAAGCTATTTGCGG
>DAOQGS010000097.1:0-9491 GCA_035338675.1 Cellvibrionaceae bacterium | reverse complement strand
TTGAGGTCGCGGTGAATGATTCCCTTCTGATGCGCGTAGTGCACGGCATCGCAGACACGGGCCACCAGTTCCAACCGCTGGCGGATGTCCAGGCCGGCGTTCTCGGCGTATCGGCCCAGCCACGGGCCCTCGACCAGATGCCATTTCCGTGGCAAACCATGTAACACATCGACATAATCGTGGCATCAATATTGCCTACAACACCCTGTTTCATCGCCCCTGGGGAGGGCACCATATGCGGATCGACGCGGAACCGTACGAGTTCACCTGCGACCTGCGCACCGCCGCGCTGCTGATCATCGACAAGCAGCGCGACTTTCTCGAACCCGGCGGCTTCGGTGCGGCGCGGGCGCTGTCTACCCGCAATGACAACCCTCAAGCGGCCAGCCGCCCCTGGGATAAAAACCGCGATGGTTTTGTGCTGGGCGATGGCGCAGGGGTTATGGTGTTGGAGAATTACGAACTGGCTAAGGCGCGCGGCGCGAAGATTTACGCAGAATTGGTGGGCTTTGGCACCAGCGGTGATGCCTACCACATGACCTCGCCGCCGGAGACTGGAGAGGGCGCCGCCCTTGCCATCACCAACGCTCTGCACGACGCAGGTCTAGCCAGTAGTTCGGTGGGTTATATCAATGCTCACGGCACCTCCACGGGCGCTGGCGATTTGGCTGAGTGCGCAGCTATTAAGTCGGTGTTTGGTGAGCACGCCTATTCACTGGCCGTAAGCTCGACAAAATCCATGACCGGCCATTTGCTGGGGGCTGCTGGCGCTGTAGAGGCCATCATTACCGTGCTGGCTCTGCAGCACCAAGTAGCGCCGCCCACCATCAATTTGGACGAGCCAGATGAGGGCTGCGATCTTAATTTTGTCCCCCACACCGCCCAAGAGCGCGCTTTTAACGTGGCCTTGAGCAATTCCTTTGGGTTTGGTGGCACCAACGGAACCTTAGTTTTCCGCCGCGTATAAATGCGAGACCGAAGCCATGACTGCCCCTAGCATCCAGAGTGATGCAACGCCGATTACCTGGGTGAACGGGGTTCGTTGCGGGCAGGTTGCCATTGACGACCGCGGTCTCGCCTATGGCGATGGCCTATTTGAAACCATGCGTTATCAAGCGGGCGCGCTACCGCTCTTACCCGGGCATTTAGAGCGCCTGACTGCAAGCGCCCAGCGCCTTAATATCGCCGTGTCTGAAGCGCAGGTGATGAGCGAGCTTGAGCTGGTGCTGAATGATCTAGCCACATCTGCTGAGGGCCCAATTGGTGCGCTCAAGCTCATAGTCACCCGGGGTGCAGGGGTAGGCTATACGCCTGCACCAGAGGGGCGGCCGAATTATTACTGGTTATACCGCCGTTGTATTGAGGCTGTTGCCATGGCTCGGCAGGGGGTTGCCTTGCAGGTTTCCCCCCTGCGCTTAAGCCGCAGTGCATTGTTGGGCGGCCTTAAACATCTTAACCGGCTCGAATATGTGTTGGCGGCCCAGGAGCCCCTCGTTGCAGAACCCCCGGCTGCAGCCAGCCAATGGCTGCTGTTGGATGAGCACGGGTCGGTTATTGAAGCCCTAACACACAATATTTTTTGGCTGCGCGATGGTGTTTTGTTCACGCCGCAGCTGAGCCATAGCGGGGTTGCCGGTGTGATGCGGCAATGGCTTCTGCAGCGAGCTGCGACCGAGACCCGTGCTGTGACTATCGGTACATTTAACCTTGCAGATGTGCTCGGCGCCGATGAGGTATTTATCTGCAACAGCCTGCGCGGCATATGGCCGGTTGTGCAGATTGAGCAGACCCACTTTAACTCGGGGCCGATCACCCGCCACTATCAAAGCGCAATCGACTCCCTATGGCAGTAACCCGATGATTAAACAAGTGATTAAACCCATTTTGCTCCTGCTGCTGGGCCTTGGCCTGTGCGCCATGGGTGCCACCTTTTGGGCGCTGCAATGGATGCAAACCCCAACTGAAACCGCTGCCGCGCCGCTGGTTTTTGAAATTAACCGCGGCGAGTCCACCGCGCAAATTGCCGGGCGTTTAGCGCAAGCAGGCCGAGTAGACTGGCCGTTGGTGTGGCGCGCCTATGCCCATTGGGTGGAAGCTAAGTCCTTACAGGCCGGTGAGTATGAGTTGCCCGCTCAAACCAGCCCCTTAAGCCTGTTGCACCAATTGCAGCGGGGCGAGGTGATTAAATATTCCGTGACATTCCCCGAGGGTATTACCTATAAAGAATTTGTTGACATACTCAAGCAGCAGCCGAAATTGCGCCATGAGGTTGCTAGTAAACCCATTGAGGAGCACAAGAAAATTCTGCAGTTTAGTTATGAAAGTTTAGACGGTTGGTTTTTCCCGGATACCTATGCCTTTTTAGCCGGTGATTCTGACAAAGACATTCTCCTGCAGGCCCACAAAAAAATGCAGCAATCCTTAGAGCGTGCCTGGCGTTCGCGGGCAGAAAATTTGCCCTACATGAGCGCCAGTGAAGCCCTCATCATGGCGTCCATCATTGAAAAAGAAACGGGCCTGGCCAGTGAGCGGGAAAAAATTGCGGGCGTTTTTGTACGCAGGTTAAAAAATAAAATGCGCCTGCAAACAGACCCTACGGTTATTTATGGTCTGGGCGATAGCTACACGGGCAATTTAACGCAAAAAGATTTGCAAACCCCAACGCCCTACAACACTTATTTAATCGACGGCCTGCCACCCGGCCCCATCGCCAACCCAGGCCTGGGTGCGCTGCAGGCCGCCTTGCATCCGGCCGAGGGCGACGAGTTGTATTTTGTCGCCAAGGGCGATGGCAGCCACGAGTTTTCCGCCACCTTAGCCGAGCACAACAAAGCGGTGGAGCACTATCAGCGCACTAATCGCTCCGAACACTATCAATCGGCCCCCAGCGGGAAAGCTGCCAAATGAGCGGTTTTTTTATCAGCCTGGAAGGGGTGGAAGGGGTGGGGAAATCCACCAACCTCACCTTTATTGCCGATTGGCTTAAACAACAGGCGGTGGATTTTATTCTCACCCGTGAACCCGGCGGCACTGAATTAGCAGAAGCCATTCGCACGCTGTTGCTGACCCCCCGTGAGGAAGCCATGGCCGTAGATACCGAGCTGCTGCTGGTGTTTGCGGCGCGGGCACAACATGTGGCTGAGAAAATCCGCCCGGCTTTGGCGCGGGGGCAGACGGTTATTTCCGACCGATTTGTAGATGCTACCTACGCCTACCAAGGCTTTGGGCGCGGCCTGCCGCTGGCCACTATTGAGTCTTTACATCAGTTGATCCTTAAAAACTTCCTGCCGCATTTAACGATTTATTTGGATTTAGATGTAGAAACCGGCCTCGCTCGCGCCCGCCAGCGCGGTGAACTGGATCGGTTCGAGCGGGAAACGGCGGCATTTTTTGAGCGTGTACGGGCGGGTTACTTAGCCCGCGTACAGCAGGATCCAAAGCGTTTTGCCGTAATAGACGCAAGCCTGCCCCTTGAGCAGGTGCAAGCCAATATTGCCCAAGTGCTGGCGAATTATTTTAAGCGCAGCTGAGCGCAGAAAATTCATCTGGGCAATGAATGCTCAGGGGTTCTGAGGTAATCGGGTGTTGCAGAGATATGTGTTCGGCGTGCAGCATCAGGCGCGGTGCCTGTAGGTGGGAGTGCTCCAGGTGATACAGCTGATCCCCTAAAATCGGGTGGCCGATGCCAAGACAGTGCACCCGTAATTGGTGGGAACGGCCGGTAATGGGGAATAAATCCAGCAGGGTTGATTGGGTAATAGGGCAGCGCTTAAGGGTGCGGAAAAACGTGTGGGAGGTTTTGCCCACCTGCCAATCAATTTTTTGGCGAGGCCGGTTGGGCCAATCGGCGATCAGCGGCAGATGAATTTCACCCGCGTCCGCCTCAACTAGGCCCGCCACCACAGCTTTGTAGCGCTTTTTAATATGGCCCTTGGCAAAAAGTTGGTTGAGGGCTTTTTGCGCGGGGTAGGATTGGGCAAACAACAATAGGCCTGAGGTATTCATATCCAAGCGGTGCACGGTGCGGCTGTTGGGAAATTGCTTGAGCACCCGATCCAGCAGATTATCCTCACACACCAGCCCCGGTACACTCAATACACCGGAGGGTTTATTGACTGCAATGAGGTGTTCGTCCTGGTAAATGACATCTATCACTGAATATGGCCTAAAAGGCGCTATTCTCCCAAAATTTCCCTGCGATAACTACGCAGCGCGTTCCGCGTTTTACTTCCAAATGACATAACTATGGTTTCCTACCCAACCGATGTTTTGCCCTGGCTGCAACCGATTTGGCAGCAGTTAACCCAGATGATGCAGCTCAATCGCCTGCCCGCAGGCCTATTGCTCACCGCCGCTGAAGGCGTGGGGGCAGCGGAGTTTGCCCGGGCATTTGCCCGTATATTGCTGTGTGAAGCCCCCAGGGAGATGAACTCCTGTGGTGTATGTGCCGGTTGTTTGTTGCTCGCCAACCATAATCACCCGGATATTTTTATCCTCTCGCCGGAGGAGGATTCCAAGGTAATTAAAATTGCGCAAATTCGCGCCCTCAATGAGTTTATTGCCAATACCGCGCAACAAAGCGGCCGCAAAGTGGTGGTGATTGATCCGGCCGATGCAATGAATATCAACGCGGCCAACGCACTGCTGAAAAACCTAGAAGAACCCATCGGCCAAACTTATTTTATTTTGGTGAGCGTCAACCCATCGCGGCTGCTCGCCACCATTAAAAGCCGCTGTACCCGCATTGCGCTCCCCACCCCCCTTTGGGCTGAGGGCCTGGCTTGGTTAAATCAGCAGGGCATTGAGGCGGCAGAGGCAAAACTTGCCAGCGCCCACGGCGCGCCCCTGCGCGTGGTTAAGTGGCAACAGGAGGGCTATTTTGACCAGTGTGCCGCCCTGGCGGGGCATTTAGAGCAGTATTTAACAGCCCGGCAACCCCTCTCGTATATCGCCAAACCCATCGCACAATTGGGCGTGGCTTTAGTGTTGGATCAGTGCATGGCCTGGGTACACAGCGCGCTGGTGCAACCTTTTAAGCCGCAAACCCTCGCGGTGGCGTCCCTTGCTGAGTTAGATGAAAAAGACCTGTTGCGCCTGTACGAGAGCCTGCAGCAGAAAAAACGCCTATTGCTCGCCGGTGTGAATCTAAATGCTCAGTTAGTGGTAGAAGAATTATTAGTAGAATTGGGTAGTCTGTTCAAACTGGCCTAACCTTAGAAGTGCGACACGGCCAGTTGTTTTGTACCTGGACACAACCAACCCCCCGCGCTAAGGTGTCAGCGGTTTTCGCGCCAGGTTGAATGTCGGCAATTATTGAAAAAGAATACGAGGCTCACATGCAAGCATTGGGTGGTAGCGCCCGCAACGGGATACTCTCATTAACCATTCGCGACAAGGCCGTGTTGTACGCGGCCTATATGCCGTTTATTAAAAACGGTGGTTTATTTATCCCTACCAATAAATCTTATTCCCTAGGGGATGAGGTGTTTATGTTGCTAAACCTCATGGATGAGCCCGAAAAAATCCCTGTTGCGGGTAAGGTTGTATGGATTACCCCTAAGGGTGCCCAGGGTAATCGGGCGGCAGGTATAGGTGTGCAATTTAATGCCGATAGCGAAGCGGCGTCGAAAAAAATTGAAACCTATTTAGCCGGTACTCTCGAATCGGATCGACCGACCCACACCATGTGATAGGCTAAATCCGCCTAGCGCGGCATCGACTTCATTCATTAAAAGGCGCAAAATTAGCGCCTTTTTTTGTGGTGCAGATAATTATGATCGTTGATTCCCACTGCCATTTGGATCGTTTAGATCTTGCCGCTCACCAGCAAACACTGCCGCAATTAATTGCCAACGCCCGTGAGCGCGGTGTGGCAGGCATGTTGTGCGTGTGTATTAGTGAAGATAATAAAGATGCTGTACTCGCCATCGCCCAAGAGTTTGACTCAGTGGTGGCATCGGTGGGGGCCCATCCTTCGGATGTAAAAGATAAGGTGCACAGTGTTGCAACCCTAGTGGAATGGGCTTCGGCACCTAAGGTTGTCGCCTTGGGGGAAACCGGCCTGGATTATTATTACTCAGCAGATTATGCCGGCATTCAGCAGGAAAGTTTTCAAAATCATTTAGTCGCGGCGGCGCAATTACAATTGCCGGTTATTATTCATACCCGCCAAGCGCAGCAAGATACGCTTAGATTAATGCGCGATTACGCGGATTTTACCAGTTCAGGTGTAATGCACTGTTTTACCGAAGATTGGGCAATGGCTAAAGCCGCCTTGGATATGAATTTTTATATTTCCATTTCGGGTATTGTCACTTTTAAAAACGCCAGCGACCTGCGCGAAGTGGTAAAAAAAATCCCCCTGGAGCGGCTATTAATTGAAACTGACTCACCCTATTTAGCGCCCATTCCCTATCGAGGCAAATCCAATATTCCCCAATATGTGCGCGAAGTGGCTGATTTTATCGCTGACCTTAAAGGTATACATAAAGAGGAGTTGTACAAAACAACTTCGGCGAATTTTTTGCGGTTATTTAATAAGTCCGCAGCCCATATGCCTGAATTGGTGGCTTATGTGAATAGCTAAACGCCGTTATGCCTGCGTAGAATTCTCTTTGGTTTTTGCGTTTGCACGCTATTCACGAGTGTAGGCTTAACCCGAGTATACTTTGCGTTTATGAGGGCGGAGGGGTGGTATTAGGCGGCGTTTTTACGGCGCGATATAAGCCAGGGTGTTGCTGAAAAATCTGTTTGCGACCAAAGATCGGCGGCTAACCGCGCAATCGTTTTTTGCGCTTCTTGGCGGCTTAAGTGTCGGTTAGGCTCCAGAGTGATATTACCCTTGTTGATCCACTGGGCAATGGCGCGAGCCACGTTTGGGTAGGTAATTTTTCTCGGCTGAAAGTTGTTGAGCCAATAGTGTAATTGCCGTGGGTCTAAGCGTGACATGGCTAAGCCTAAGCCCAGTTCAACCAGTGCGCGAGCATTGGAAACCTGCTCCATTTGCCCCTGCAGGGGTTTTACCAATAATTTAATACCCAACTGCAACGCTTCGCTGGTCAACTCAAAACCCGCATTGCTAATGACGCCCCGCGCACCACACAGTGCCGGGTGAAAATCGTTTGCACTGCAAGGCCGAAATAAAATATTGCTAACTTTTTCTACCGATCTGTAGGGGCCAAAACAAATAAAACTGTGTGATTCCAGCGGCTCTAAAAAATCAATAATATCTTGGCGATCTTCAAACGGCAGATATACCAAATAATACCCGCGCTCGCAGGCGGACGAGCTGAGGTTTTGAATAATCGGCGGCAAAATAGGCTGATCAAAATGATACCAGTGCAGGCCCAAAGCCAGCTCAGAAGGGGCCACGGCTTTTAACAATTGCCGGCTAAATAAAGTCTCATCAGCGATAGGAACGGCATGATTAAACGCATATTGGTGGCCTAATGTAAGGCACCGGGTGCGTTGTAATTTAGCAGCCCAAGCTGTGATAGGTTCAAAATCCGAGATGACGAGATCGTAGCTGCGTGTATCCAGTGCATTTATTTCGCTGTATACCAATGGCAGTTTATTTTTCTGCCAGGTTTGTACAAAATCCACCTTGCCGCCTGTATACGCTAGGTGCAAGCCGTGGTAAATAGCTCGTTTGGGAAATTCATCAAGGGCAAAATAATCGTTCGCATTGCGGCCGCTAAAAATAAAATCAATTTCGGCGCCTAGCAGCTTAAGTTCGCGGTTGAGCGCCCGCGCGCGGGAGATATGCCCATTGCCAGTGCCTTGTACTCCGTAGAGTATTTTCATGCTTGCACCTCAAGCAATTGATAACACCCCATGCCGATTAACACACCAATGATCGCCCCAGCAATAACATCAGAAATAAAATGTACACCGAGCATCACTCTGGAAAATGCAATATTAGCCGCCCATATAAACGCGATAAAACTGTAACCTGCATCCGCAATATGCCACACAGTGGCAAATAAAAATGCTGCAGAACTATGGCCGGACGGAAAGCTAAATGTATCCGCCGGTTGGATAAATGCCTTGTAGTGAGTAAGTGCCGCCGCTGGGCGATTGCGGCGAAAAACGGGTTTGGCAATTAGGTAAACACACCGCTCAAGCGCAAACCCTAATGCCAGTACTTTAAGTGGATTAAACATCTGCAGACGCCACAAACCCACTGCAGCGGCGCCGTAAATTAAGCCATCGCCGCTAGCTGAACACAGCCGTGCCCACCAATAAAAAAGCCGGGAGTGGCTGTACCTATGCACAAAATAAAACAGCCGGTGATCTAGCAGGCTCCACTTGGCTAACCGTGTCGCTGACCGTGTCATAGCAACCTCAATCTTTGGTGCATGGGTGGGTTGTTTGTTAAGCTATAGGACATTTATGACACAAAGATTGCACTTTAGGCTTATGAGGGTTTTATGCAGCAGCAATTAATCGCGATGTTAGAGTTACAAGAGGCCATGAATAACAAGGTTCATCCTCATTGGCGTGAGCAGGGCTATGCCTGGCATCGCGCAATTTGGGTGGAGTCTGCGGAGTTGTTGGAGCATTACGGCTGGAAATGGTGGAAAAAACAAACCCCAGATCACGATCAAGTAGCCTTGGAATTAGTGGATATTTGGCATTTTGGTTTGAGTATGCAGTTGCAATCAGGGGCGCCGTTGGAGTTGGTTGCCGAGGACTTAGCCAAAGGCCTGCGCGCACCGAGCGGGCCCCAGGAATTTAATGCGGCGGTTGAACATTTTGTGGCGAAGACTTTATTGCGACAGGGATTTCCCGTAGCGGAATTTGCGCAATTGTTGCAGTTGAGCCAGCTGCCATTTGTGCGGTTATATAGCTTATATGTGGGTAAAAATATTCTGAATTTTTTCCGCCAGGACCATGGTTATAAAGAAGGTACCTACAAAAAAATATGGCAGGGCAGAGAAGACAACGAACATTTGATCGATATTTTAACGCGCATCGACGTACATGCTACAGATTATAAGGAGCAAATTTACGCAGCGCTCAAAGCAATTTTTATCACTGCGTAGGTTAGGGCAATGTGAATGTGCGTGTGCTGCAGATTGGCCGCACACCAACGGCGATTATTGCTCGCCGCTTGATTTTGCATCTTCGATCATATGTTTGCGCACAAACCAGCCAACGCCGCCTAAAAATACACAGGTCAAAACCAGGATAATAATTCCAGATACAACCACATCGTCTAAATACATGTGCACGCGCTCCAATTAAATTTATCAAACAAGAAAAGCCGAATACATTGGCTATGCGATGAAGGCGCTTATTGGTGAATGTCTAAAGGCGCACAGGGGCCAACTCTCAAGCAGGAACCATGTGCCTAATAAACAAAAACGACTTCTACACCTGAAGTATAGAAGTCGCCATAGGATGGGGTTTGACTAGGGTCAAGCGTTTAAGCTGTGGAACCTCTGAAAAATTACCTTACTCGCTCTGGCGTCGTTGAATTTGCCAAAAAA
>DAOQGS010000096.1:0-9518 GCA_035338675.1 Cellvibrionaceae bacterium | reverse complement strand
CTGTAGTACGCCGCCCATGCAAACCCGCAGGAATAGGCTGGCCACCTGCTGAAGGTTTGAGCTTTTACCCGCAGCCGCCTATAATCGCCGGTTTTATTTTCGACGCCCCTAGGTGAGGTTTTGGCTATGTTACGGATCGCTCAAGAAGCGTTAACGTTTGATGATGTGCTGCTTATCCCCGGTTACTCTGAAGTAACCGCCAAAGACGTGAGCCTAAAAACCTCTTTAACCCGCAAGATTAGCCTGAATATTCCCTTGGTCTCCGCCGCCATGGATACGGTGACCGAATCCCGCCTAGCCATTGCCCTGGCCCAAGAGGGCGGCATCGGTATTATTCATAAAAGCATGAGCATCGAGCAGCAGGCGGCTGAAGTCCATGCAGTGAAAAAATTCGAAGCCGGTGTGGTGCGCGCCCCCATTACCATCGAGTCTTCTGCTTCCATCAACGATTTAATCAAGCTTACCCGCCAGCACCGCATCTCCGGTGTACCCGTGATGGAAAAGGGCAATTTGGTGGGCATAGTGACCGGCCGAGATGTGCGCTTTGAGTCCAACCTCAATGCTACCGTGGCATCCATCATGACCCCCAAAGAAAAACTAGTGACGGTTAAAGAGGGCGCCTCCGCCGATGAGGTGCGCGGCCTGCTGCATCGCCACCGGATTGAAAAAGTGCTAGTGGTGGATGATGCCTTTAACCTCACCGGCCTTATCACCGTAAAAGACATTAACAAAGCCGAAACCTACCCCAATGCCTGTAAAGATGACCTGGGCAGTTTGCGGGTGGGTGCCAGTGTGGGCACCAGCCCCGATACAGACGACCGTGTAGCCGCATTAGTGGCAGCCGGTGTGGATGTGTTAGTGGTGGATACCGCCCACGGCCATTCGAAAAATGTGCTCGATCGCGTGCGCAAAATTAAGCGTGAATATCCGCATATTCAGGTGATTGGCGGCAATATCGCCAGCGCCGATGCCGCTTTGGCCTTAGTGGAAGCGGGCGCTGACGCAGTAAAAGTGGGCATAGGCCCTGGCTCCATTTGTACCACCCGCATTGTGACCGGCGTAGGCGTACCGCAAATCAGCGCCATTGCCAATGTGGCAGAAGCTCTGCGAGGCACTGATGTACCGGTAATTGCCGACGGCGGTATTCGCTTTTCCGGCGATATCGCCAAGGCCATAGTGGCCGGTGCCCATGTGGTGATGATGGGCTCTATGTTCGCAGGCACAGAAGAAGCTCCTGGCGAGGTCGAGTTGTATCAAGGCCGCACCTATAAATCCTACCGTGGCATGGGCTCCCTCGGCGCCATGGCGAAAACCCAGGGTTCATCCGACCGTTACTTCCAAGATTCCAGCCAGGGTATGGAAAAACTGGTGCCCGAGGGTATTGAAGGCCGCGTTCCCTACAAAGGGCCTCTGCAAGCCATAGTGCATCAATTAATGGGCGGCGTGCGGGCTGCTATGGGTTATACCGGCTCCCAGGATTTGCCCACCATGCGCACCAAACCGCAGTTTGTTCGCGTGACCACTGCAGGCGTGGGCGAAAGCCACGTGCACGATGTAAGCATCACTAAAGAAGCGCCCAATTACCCGGTCAGTGGCCGTTAAATAATTGGCCCCTTTTGTTTTGACTAAAACCCGCTTTGGCGGGTTTTCTTTTTATCACCACGAAGAGAATTTATGAGCACCAATATTCACGCCCAGCGCATTTTAATTTTAGATTTCGGCTCCCAGTACACTCAATTAATTGCCCGCCGCATTCGTGAAATTGGCGTTTTTTCTGAAATTCGCGCCTTTGATATGAGCGAAGATGAAATTACCGCTTATCAACCGGCGGGTATTATTTTAGCGGGCGGGCCGGAATCAGTTACCGAAGGCGCATCGCCCCGCGCACCTGCCTGTGTATTTACCCTAGGCGTGCCTGTATTGGGCATTTGCTACGGCATGCAAACCATGGCGGAGCAACTGGGCGGCAAGGTGGAATCCTCCAGCGTGCGTGAGTTTGGTTACGCCCAGGTGCAGGTGCACGGCCAGGCTCAGATACTGGCGGATATCAAAGATCATTTAGGCGCTCAGGGTGAAAGCCTGCTTGATGTTTGGATGAGCCATGGCGATAAGGTGGTTGCCATGCCGGAAGGTTTTGCTCTGATGGCGTCTACTCCCAGCTGCGCCATTGCAGGCATGTACCACCCGCAAAAACATTTATACGGCGTGCAATTTCACCCCGAAGTGACCCACACCCTGCAGGGCAAGCGTTTATTTGAACATTTTGTTCTGCAGATTTGCCGCTGCCCCGCCGTGTGGACGCCTGCCAATATAGTGGAAGATGCCATCGCTAAAGTGCGCGCCCAAGTTGGGAGTGATCAGGTGTTATTGGGTTTATCCGGCGGTGTGGATTCCTCCGTGGTGGCAGCGCTGTTACACAAAGCCATCGGCCCGCAATTAACCTGTGTATTTGTGGATAACGGTTTGTTGCGCAAAAACGAAGGCGATCAAGTGATGGATATGTTCGCTAAAAATATGGGTGTGCGGGTAATTCGCGCCGATGCCGAGGATTTATTTTTAAGTAAATTACAAGGCGAAAACGACCCGGAGAAAAAACGCAAAATCATTGGCGCGGCGTTTATCGATGTATTCGATCAAGAAGCTAAAAAACTCAACGGCATTAACTGGCTGGCCCAGGGCACCATTTACCCTGATGTGATTGAGTCGGCTGCCGCCAAAACCGGTAAAGCCCATGTGATTAAATCCCATCACAATGTGGGCGGCTTGCCGGACACTATGAAAATGCAATTAGTTGAACCGCTGCGGGAATTATTTAAAGACGAAGTGCGCAAAATAGGCTTGGAGTTGGGCCTGCCCTACGACATGGTGTACCGCCATCCCTTCCCAGGCCCGGGCCTGGGTGTGCGTATTTTAGGTGAGGTGAAAAAAGAATACGCCGATATTCTGCGCGAAGCCGATGCAATCTTTTTAGAAGAATTACACCAAGCCGGTTGGTATCACAAAACCAGCCAAGCCTTTGCGGTGTTTTTACCGGTTAAATCTGTAGGTGTAGTGGGCGATGGCCGCCGCTATGAATGGGTTATTGCGTTGCGTGCGGTGGAAACCATTGATTTTATGACGGCCCGCTGGGCGCATTTGCCCTATGAATTATTGGAAAAGGTCTCTAACCGGATTATTAATGAAATTTCCGGCGTATCCCGCGTTACCTATGATGTGAGCAGTAAACCGCCTGCCACTATCGAGTGGGAATAATTTTAATTTGTTGGGCGCGTTTTTTGTCGGGTGCTCAGCAGACCTACTCGTTAGCCGGTCGGGTTTTATTATCAGTGTTTTGGGCGGCGGGTCAACCCGCTTTCAACCCTTCAATAAATCTGCAGAAGGGCAGATTTATTTGGAATTGTTTTAGGCCGTGCCATGTTTAGCTTTTTCACACCCAAGCCCATAGTATCCCCAGCCAGCGCCGCTTGGATTGAAGCCTGTTTTGCTTGGGCCAATGAACATTTTGACGGCCACAAGTTTTTACACAATACGCGTTTAATTCAGCCGACTAATCAAGATTTCCCAGGCCGAGTGGATTCCCCCACGGCCATGGCTGCAACTGTGTTAAATCATGTCATGAATTACAGCGGTGTAAACCAATGGCCATTGCGCTTGGCTCATTTAACCGCCGAGGCACCCAGCCTGCCACCATTGTTGCCCCTCAACCCCAATCAGCGTAGTGGGGACTTGGCCGCCCAGCAATGGGCGCCCGGTGAATTCTTGCCCGTATATTTTCACCCTGAGCAGTGCAAACAACCCGGCGACTTGGCTGCCACCTTTGCCACCGTATTAGCCCAACATATGATAATACAAGCCCGCCAAACCCCGCCGGGTGGGTTGGAGTTTTTTAGTAATGCGGCTGAGGTGTTAGCAGTATTTTTAGGTTTTGGTGTGCTGCTGGCCAATTCCGCCTATAACTTTCGCGGTAGCTGCGCTAAGTGTTATAACCCCATGGCCAATCGCCAAGCGGAATTAACGGAAGCAGAAGTGGTGTACGCCTTGGCACTGTTTATCAATAGTAAAAATATCCCGCCAAAAGAAGCCACACGCCATTTAAAACCCCACTTAAAATCTCTGCTGAAAAAGGCCGACCGCTATATTGCTTGGCAGCGAGCTGAAAATAAGGCAAACCTTATCAGCTGAGGGAATATCGTTTTCCCACTGCTTAGGTATCAACGGGATGCTCTGATTTGGGCGGCATTCTCGTAGCCGCGCCGCAGGGCTTTCTGCACACAAGGGTTCCGAAAAGATCAATTAATCGGAGGTTGCTTATAAAAAGTAACCTTAAGATGCATGTCTGACGGCCAAAAATAAACTGTGGCCTGCCTTGTATAAATATCCCGTATCTCTCCTATGGCTAGATACTTTTGCCGCATATCAATTATCTGAAAGCATTTTTACCCGAACGCAAGCCCGGCCTAATAACAATAAATGCTCTTTTACTGCAATGCATAAGTTGCTGCGCGTTATCTGTGTGGCATCTTAATCGCGCTGTTAAAAAATGTCATTCCGGGTGTTTGTTCTATTCGCGCCTGAGCCGTCTTGGACTGCGCGTGTAACCGTTAATGCTAAATATTAACCCGGCGGCGTTTAGTGCCGGGTTAATAAGATGGCTCCTAGCAGAAAATATATAACTATGCTTGGCGGCTCCATGATTTTAGAGCGCCGTGATTAAATCTAGAAGCGAATAAATTGCAAGCAAGTAATTGTGTGATTGTACTATGTTCAATAATTCCTGCTGAATTAGAGTGGCCATAACCATGGGTAAGTCTCAATAAGAGTCCTGTTGAAATTTCAGCTGCCAACTGTTTGTATAAAAACAGGATAATCATCCGAAGGGCTAGGCTGCTTAATTATCAGCTGATGTGAATCAGATAAAAGGCCAAAATGATCTATTTTTGCTCAGCTAAAGGCATGGGCTGATTTGGAATACTAATTGCTTTGCTGACCCCGCAAAAAATTCACAATCAAAATTGTATTTGCATTTACCATTCTAAATGGGTCAGTTATTAACTTTAATCTGGAATTACAGTCATGAACACTTCTTTAAAAATATTCACCCTATTGTGTGCGCTCTCTGCATCAGCCGTCTCATTCGCCGAGGACGCGAATCAAAAGCCAAAGGTAAAATATAAGACTCCGGAGCTCACCGTCGCACAGGTGGACGAGTGGTTAGGCAAGCCTGAGCAAGTGCTTTTAGTAGATATACGCCGCCCGGATGAATTAATTAGTTTTGGCAGTTTCCCGGTATTTTTGAGCGTTCAATTTAAAGACTTGGAAAAACTTATTCCCTACATACCCAAAGAGCGCAGTATTATCACCGTATCGAACCATGCTAATCGCGCCTTTGCTGCGGGCGATCTGCTCTCCAGCAAAGGCTATAAAGTCATTGGCGCTGCAGGCTCCGAGAACTATGAAAAATCCGGCGGTAAGCAGGTGACAAAAATAGAAAAACCAGCTCCCAAACCTGCCACTGAACAAAAATAATAAATAGATCCCTCGGGCTGATAAATGCTATGGCCCGCAATGGTTTAGCCGTTGCTGGGTTGCTCTGCTGAGCAGTGCGCTGTGTTGAGGTTAGGCTTGTTGCAGGCATTCAGCCTTTAAGGCGATCGGTTTTATCTTGTGTAAACTAAAAATCAAATGAATTTTTTATTATTTTGAAATAAAAAGTTATTGTTGATTTGTTTCAATCTATCCATCGGTGGAGTTGCATGAAAATATCTAAAATATTAATTGTTGTCAGTAGTGTGTTGTTGCTCAATTCTAATGTGTTTGGGGCGGAGCCAGCCAAAGAGGTAAATAAACCACCTGCGCCTGCGGGCAACCCAGGTGCTGCACCCATTAGCCCAGAAGAAGCGAAAAAACGCTTTAGCTTTTTTGTTACCAGTGCAGGATTGGGAAAAGGCGCTGATTTGGGTGGCCTTGCGGGCGCTGATGCCCATTGTCAAAAATTGGCATCCAGCGTGGGCGCTGGTGACAAAACCTGGCACGCCTATTTGAGCACTCAGGCGGAAGGTAACAAACCCGCGGTAAATGCAAGAGACAGAATAGGCAAAGGGCCTTGGTATAACGTAAAGGGGGCTTTAATTGCCAATGATCTTGCGCATCTGCATGGCGATACACTCGACCTTGCGCGCCTGGGAAGTAATCTTAGCCGCAACCAAGTGTTCACTGAAAAAGGCGATAAAATACCCGGCGCTGGCGATACACCAAACCAGCACGATATTTTGACGGGCTCAAAGACGGATGGAACGGCCTTTACCGATACCGCCGATCACACCTGCAAGAACTACACGAGTTCGGCAGTTGATGGATCTGCACAGGTAGGCCATTTTGACCGCACAGGTGGTGGCAATACCTCTTGGAATTCCGCGCACGGCAGCCGAGGCTGCGGCCAAGAGAACCTCGTTGCAACAGGTGGCGCCGGACTATTTTATTGTTTTGCGGTGAATTGATCACAGTGAATTCAAGGATGAATTCTACAGTTTAAATCCTAGGGGCCTCTGAATCCGCAAGCGAAAATTTAATTTCCGCTGTCGTAGCAACCTAGTTGTCCACAATCATATTATAGATAAATATCTCCAGTTTGAGAAAAATTGCCTGGCAATCAAACGACAGTTAAATGTTTGAATGCTTTTAAAACCGAGTTCTGTAGTAAAGCAGCTGCAATGCTAAACAGGCAAAACTCGGTGCTAATAAATATCTGCTCAAAGACCGTCTTGTCCGCGATAGTGATCCGCTTGCGACTTGCTATCGATCTTGTAGGAGCGCACATCTGCTGTAATAGGCAGCATGGTATTATTCCAATCCTGCCAGCGCTGTTTCAGTTGGTTAAATATTTCCGGCTGTTTTTGTGCAAGATTTGCCCGCTCGCGTACATCCTGGGCCAAATTAAATAAGAATTCATTGCCAGCAATTTTAAGGTATTTCCAGTCACCCAAGCGGATGGCTGCTTGCTCGTTGGCTTTGTAGCGCCAGAATAAAGTGCGCGGGTAGGGCGGTGCTGTATCTAAAATCGCCGGTAAAATATTCTCGCCATCGGGTTTAAACTTTGTATCGGGCGCACCGCCTGCAGCTGCTAGCAGTGTCGGCAGCCAATCCATACTGATAATTACCTGCTCGCTCACGCGGCCAGATTTTACTTGGGCGGGCCAGCGCACAATGGCGGGTACACGAATACCGCCTTCCAACAGTTCCGATTTTTGCCCGCTTAGGGGCCAGGTGCGGGAAAACCGTTCGCCGCCGTTATCACTGGTGAAAATCACAATCGTATTGTCAGCGATGTTTTTTTCTTTTAATGCGGTTAATACCTTGCCGACAGCATCGTCTAGGGAGCCAACCATTTTTGCGTAGGTGGCCAGGCTGCCGCCATCATAATGGCCAAGGTTGGAAAGTGAGTTGGCTACCGCCTGATCATCCGGCCCCTCCCAGGGCCAGTGGGGGGCGGTAAAATGTAAGGAGAGGAAAAAGGGTTTTTTGCCGTTTTGTTCAGCAATATAAGCTTGGGCATGTTCAGCAATTAAATCGGTGTAATAACCCACTTGCTGCACTGGAGTTTCATTTTCGTATAGATCGAATTTGGCTTTTGCATCGGTGCCATTTTTATGAGTGAAATAATCAATGGCACCACCGAAGTTGCCGAAAAATTTATCGTAACCACTTTTTAGCGGACTAAACTTGGGCAGTGCACCCAAATGCCATTTGCCAAACAGCGCCGTTTTATAACCGGCTTTTTTCAATAACGAGGGCAGTGTAGGATGGGATGGCGGCAGGCCGAGGGCCTGGGTATCGCCGCGCAGGGGCTCTTCAAGGCCGCTGCGCAAACGCTATTGATAGCGCCCGGTGATAAGGCCAAAGCGGGTCGCCGAGCACACAGCAGAATTTGCATAGGCCTGGTTAAAACGCACGCCCTCTTGGGCCAACCGATCTAAATTGGGAGTGGCGAAGTCAGTTTGTCCATAAATGCTTAAATCAGCAAAACCCAAATCATCGGCGAGAATAAAAATAATATTTGGTTTGCTGGCGGCGTTTTTCTTGGTGGCAGCTAGTGCAGACTGCACACCACCACTAACTGCCGCCAAGGAAAAAAAAGATAAATTGCGCAATAAACGTCGGCGCAAGGTACGGCGAGAGCTCATGGTTATTTTTCCACGGGTAGGCGATATTGGCTGACATCAAGCGCTTTTAGCGGTTTTTCCGAATGCGGAGTGCCAGCGGGTGCCCAGTCGTAGGGAACAGGTTGGGCGCGATAGACTGAATTGTTGATGGTGGGTTTTTCATCCTTCGGGTTGGCCTGGCTAAAGTAGGGGCTAATATATTCCCAGACGATTTCCCCTTGCGGTGTTACCTGGATAAAGCGGCCATTCATGCCTTCATCAATTAGAGTATTGCCATTGGGTAAGCGGCGAGCACTGCTGATATATGAGCTGTAAAACGTATAATTAGGCGCCCCGGAATCAACCCCCGTATATTGCCAAACAATTTCATTTTTAATCGGGTCGATTTCTAATACCCGTGAACCGGGTTGAGTATTTAATTTTACCGGCGGATACCCAGCCTCACCCTGGTTATCAAAAACCAATAAATTGCCTTCGCCGGGCAAGCCTTTTGGGATAATGTGGGCGTCGTGTTGGCCGGTTATCTGATCAACTGGGCGCGGTAATTTATTGGGTGTAGTAATAGGGGGGTAATCTGGGCCGATGCGCCAGACAATTTTGCCAGTTTTTTTGTCTATTATGGCGGTGAAGTTTGCTTCGCGAGCACAGACCACAATATTATCCGGATGAAAGCGCGTATCCCCGCCATCGAACCATTTGTTGGGCCCCACCACCGACATATTATTAAAGTGTAAATAATCAAAAGGTACCTTTTTATCGTTGCGCGAGAGTGACTCGCGAATTAGTTTCTGCGACGCCTCGCTAAAGCCCAATTCGTTAAAGTGATCAAACGCCGCCCACTGCCAAACAATTTCTCCTTTCGGGGTCAGTTCATAAATGCCGTCCTCCAATAGGCTTTCCGCTTTAAAACCGGTCACAGGTCTTTGGTAATTCACCAAAATTAAAGTGTTGCCATTGGGCAATTTGCGCCAGTCGTGATGGTGGCGAATGTTATTACCTATACCGCTGGCGTCGGTGCTGATATTACCGTTGGCATAGGCATCCTGGCTTTTAACACCGCTCCACTGCCAAATAATTTTGCCGTCCCAATCAACTTCGCCAATAGCTTGAGGGTCACCGGCATTGGCGCGCCCACCAGTTTCACCCGTCAATTGTAATAACACATGCCCCTTTTTACCGCCTACCAATTTAGGATCGATAAATACCGGTGGAAAGCCATAATAATTCCACTGGCGCACTTCGTTGCCATTTAAATCGATAAGATGGGTTTTTCGATCCTGGCCTGAGAACAATACGTAAGAATTATAGGCTTTGCTGGGATTGTAGCGGGTGACCCCCGTGGGGTAAATGCTGGGGCTT
>DAOQGS010000095.1:0-9527 GCA_035338675.1 Cellvibrionaceae bacterium | reverse complement strand
TGGAAAAAGACGCCACCACCGAAGGCTCCGACCACGACTTCGGCAAAGACATCATCCCGTCTATCATCAGCAAACACGATGTACAGGCCTTCCGCTTTAAAGAGCAGGACGGCGAGCGCGCCTACTGGCGCGATGTGGGTACGCTGGATGCCTTCTGGGAAGCCAACATGGAGCTTATCTCCCCCACGCCCTCGTTAAACCTCTACGACCACCACTGGCCCATCTGGACCTACCAAACTCAATTACCACCCGCCAAATTCGTCTTCGACGACGACACCCGACGCGGCTACGCGGTGGATTCCATGGTGTCCGGCGGCTGTATTATTTCCGGCGGCAAGGTGAAACGCTCCCTGCTCTTCTCGGATGTCCATGTGCACTCCTACACCAGCATTGAGGAATCGGTAATCCTGCCGGAGGTAGAAGTGCACCGCCACGTCAAAATCCGCCGCGCCATCATCGACCGCGCCTGTGTGATCCCTGAGGGCATGGAAATTGGCTACAACCACGACGAAGACCGCGCCCGCGGCTTTCGCGTCACCAAAAAAGGCATAGTGTTAGTCACCCCTGAAATGCTCGGCCAACGGGGCGGGGCGCGTTAAATTCCCTGCACTTACACGGCAGCCCGGATGAAGCGCAAGCGAAATCCGGGTTAATCCCGGCAGGGTCAATAAGGCCTAAGCTCAATACTTATGAGATAAGGAAGAGAAAATAATGTCGGTTGAAATTCCTGGCAAAAAAATATTCCTCCAGCATTTAGAAACAATGTTTGTGAATATCGAAAGCGGGCCCAAATGGGATATGACACAGCCCATGCTGTGGGGGTATTTTTTTACCCACTCGGAACCCGGCCGCCTTGAGGCATCGATAGAAAAACTCAAAGCCTACGGCCTGCAATTGGTTGCTATTTCGCTTGCCGATAAAAAAACGGATGACGCGCCCGATGTGTTCCGGCTGCATATGGCGGAGGTTAGAGCACATAGCCCGCAATCCTTAGATGAGCGCAATAATGAGCTGTACCTATTTGCCCACAGCGAAGGCATTGATGCCTATGCCGGTATGGATGTAAAGCCGGTGAATAAAGCTGTCTTTGAACAGGCCTAAATAGCGCCACTAAAAATAGCGTTTAGCGGCGTTTAATAACAACCAAACCGGTCCTAAGTCTCAATTGTGCAACACGCCATTTAAACCAACCCAAATACACGCTTTACTTAAACTTAAAAACCACAATTGAACTCTACTGCGGCTGCCTAATGCTTGAATCTGCACGTTTTTTGGTAAAAATTGGACTCGCCAAAGCAGCGACTACTGCTTTCACCCAATTTTTACCCAAAAGCGCGCATATTCAGCGCCTTAGTCGCCCTCGCTACGAGTTCAACTGTGGTTGTTAGGTAAAAACAACCCGCCGTAAAAACCGGTACGCACTCAATCATCGAACCGGTTGCGAGCAAGCAAAGCCTACTAATTAGACTCGAAATAAAATGATGCAGTATAAAAAAAATATCCTCATGGTCGCCGCTGAAAACGACGCTCTGCCCAACGCCAAAGTCGGCGGCATAGGCGATGTAGTGCGCGATATTCCCATAGCCCTGGCCCGTGAAGAATGCCAAGTCCAAGTGGTATTACCCGACTACGGCCATTTCTCTAAAATGCCCAGCACGGAAAAAGTCGCCGCCTTTGCGGTGAATTTTGCGGGCAAACAAGAGGAAGTGCATTTATTCAAAGTTAAGGGCAAACAATTATTAAAAACCTATTTAGATGAAGTAGGCCCAGCCATTACCTATTGGGCCTTGGGCCACAGTTATTTTTCCCCCTGTGGCGATGGCGCTGTGTATTGCAACGACGGCTCCGAGCGGCCTTTTGCCACCGACGCCAGCAAATACGCCTTTTTTTGCGCCGCCGTTGCCCAGGTGTGTGTGCAAGGCGGCTTTGGCGCTTTAGATGTGATTCACCTGCACGACTGGCACGCCGCATTAATTTTAGTACTGCGGGAATTTGACCCGGCCTACGCCAGTTTAAAAGCCATTCCCACTGTTTACACCATTCACAATTTATCCCTGCAGGGCGTGCGCCCCTTTGCTGGCGACGGCTCCTCGTTGGAAACCTGGTACCCCCATTTAAATTACGAGCGCAGCCGCATCTGCGACCCCCGCGCCACCCACTGCATCAACCCCATGCGGGCGGGCATTACCCTCGCCGACAAGGTACACACCGTCTCCCCCAGCTACGCCCAAGAAATACAGCGGCCGAGTTTTACCGCCCGCGGCGTATACGGCGGCGAAGGGCTAGAGCAGGATTTAATTCTCGCCAACGCCCAGGGCAAATTAGTGGGCATATTAAATGGCTGCGAATACCCGGAAGGGCGCAAATACAAAATCGAAAATAAAAATAATCTCGCCAATATTATTATTGAAAGCCTGATCGGCTGGGTGAGCAAAAACCCCTTAGTGCTCAGCTGCCACTGGGTGGCGCAAAAACGGGTACACCTGTGGCTGCAAAATAAAGAGCGCGGTTTTATCGTCACTTCTGTGGGGCGTATTACTGGGCAAAAAGTGCGTTTATTTAAAGAGATCGTGGATAAATCCACCGGCGCGACATTGCTGGATACTATACTGGAGCGCCTAGGCACCAACGGCGCTTTTTTTCTTTTAGGTAGTGGCACGGCGGAATACGAACAATTTTTCCTAGAGGTGAGCGCCCGCCACCCGAATTTTATTTATTTACAAGGCTACTCCGACGCCCTCTCTCACGCCCTGTATAACAACGGCGATTTATTTGTTATGCCCAGCTCCTTCGAGCCCTGCGGCATCAGCCAAATGCTGGCCATGCGCGCAGGCCAACCCTGTTTAGTGCACGCCGTGGGCGGCTTAAATGACACAGTGCAGGATGGTATCACCGGCTTTAGTTTTAGCGGCGACGACAGCGTGCAACAAGCGCAAAACTGCGCAAAAAAATTCGATGAAATTTTAACAATGCACCGCGACACCCCCAAAACATTCCAAAAAATCGCCACCAACGCCCAAGCGCAGCGCTTCTCTTGGGAGCAGGTGGCGAAGGATTACATCGAAAAATTATACGCGAGCTGAGGCGCCTAAAAATAAACACACTGGGTGGCCTGGATGTGGCGCAAGCGAAATCTGGGTTTGCCATTCAATAGTGGCAACGCGTAAGGTGGGTTCGCGAAGCAACCCACCATCGTGATCCCCACTAAGAATTATCATTTTGAGTGAGAGTCGCGGGGCAGTGGTGGGTTGTCGCTTCGCTCCGAATCCACCCTACACCTTCCTCCGCAATTAAGCGCCCCCCATTTAATTTCTCGGCCTCAATTGCGGCGCTCAAAATAATAATTCACCGCCGCAAGAGCAATGGTGGGGTGCTTTGTTATCCCAGCTTACGGATTAATAAAAGCCTGGCGCTCCTGCAGCCAATACACTAAACGCCAACTGCCATCCAATTCTTCAACTACAGCTGTGCACGATTCCACCCAGTCGCCAGTGTTTAAGTAGGTAATCCCCTGCAGGTTTTTGTGTGCGGCTTGATGGATGTGGCCGCAGATAACTCCTTGAAACCCCTTGTGGCTTGCCCCGCGAGCCACGGCATCTTCATAATTGAGGATATAGGTTTGTGCGGTTTGAATATGCTGTTTTAAAAAGCCTGCAAAAGACCAATAACCAAAGCCATATTTTGCGCGCCAGTGGTTAAACCAACGGTTAGTCCACATTAAAAAATCGTAGCCATAATCGCCGATATAATGCAGCCAGCGGTGAGCATGGGTCACGTTTTCAAATTGATCACCGTGCAGCACTAAAAAACATTTGCCCCGTGCGTCGATATGTTCGCAGCGGTTGATTAAATGGATATTGTCAAAGCGATGATTGGCGTGTTTACGCAAAAATTCATCGTGGTTGCCGGTAATATATTTAATGCTTACCCCGCGCTTGGCTAATTTCAATAAGCGGCGAATCACTTTATTAAAATCTCGATGCCAATACACCCCCGCGCGCATTTTCCAGCCGTCAATAATATCGCCCACTAAATACAGGTTTTCGCTGCGATAGTGTTTTAAAAATTCATTGAGCAGGGCGGCTTTGCTGTCTTTGGTGCCCAGGTGAACATCAGAAATAAAAATAGCCCGCACACGGCGCTGCCTGGGATGGGCCGTGGCAGGTGCAGGCGAGTGATCCTGTTGCTGGGTCTTGGTGAAATCAACATCTGTCATCACGTGAGTGTGCGGTGGCGAAATGACAGCTTGATGAAATTGGGTGTGCAAAGCGTTTAGGGCAAGCAATCAACACTAGGTGGATTCTTTGCTGGTGCCTAGGTAGTAACCCGGCGGCAGAATAGATCGTCCTGGTATATTTTGCTTTCGCGGCACTGATGCGCGCGAATATGCATGGGTTTTCGTGTTTTTAACGCAACTCGCGGCGGCTTGCGCCTTTGGTGCGGCTTCCTTGCCGCCGTACTCACCGGATATAAAAAGCTAACCCGGCATAAAAAGCCGCTGGGTGAATAGTTAAGGAAAAGATACTTACCTGGCCACTCGTCTTTAATCTAAAAGCCCCGGTTGGACCCTAAGGCGATTTTTAGGTTTAACCACAGAATTTAAATTGAGTGCCAGCTAAAAAATTTGCCCTTAAATTACTTTAAATAACCCTTAATAGCGTTATACCAAGTCTGCCCTAAAAATTTGTAGCCCGTATCGTTGGGGTGCAGGTTGTCCGATCCCAGGCCATTACTAGGGAAATTTTTGTAAAGGTCCACCAGAATGACATTAAAGCCTTGGTTGATACGCGTTTGCACAACCCCTGGAATGACCGCGTTATAAGAATTGGCCCAGTCTTTGGCGTAGTCGTTGCGCGGTGTGATTAGGGCAACCGCGAGCAGCGCGTTGGGTTTGCTGTTGATGATTTTGTCCATCAAGGCGCCCAATCTCTGCGCCATAGCTTGTGCCCCATTGTTATTAGGTTCCACCCACGAGTCGTTGGTGCCAATCATCAGCAGAATAATATTCGGATCGCCGTTAAGGGCCGGGCTGGGTACTAGATTGGCGATTTGGTTAATTGAATATCCACTATTACCTTCATGGCTGCGCGGGAAGCTCTTGCCCTCAACAGTGGTGGGGCCATTGGACTTAGAGCCCACAAAGGTGATGTTTTTATTATTCAGCACCGCCTGGCGGAATAATTCCACCCGGTAGGCGCCGCCACTGCCGCCCACACCATCGGTAATGGAATCCCCCAGGGGCAAAATTTTGCACGGGCCGCTGGCGGGGCAGATGGTGGGTGCCGGTGGCTCTTCCAAACGGCCACCGTCGGCAGAATAAATAGCTAAACCGGCCAGGGTGGCGTTATCCACCTGGGAGGTGAGCTGAATGGTTAAGGCGCCGTCGGTTACCGGGATATTATTGGCCCGCAGAACATAGGCGCTGTCGTGGCCCACTTTGCTGAAAATATCCAAACCCGTTGCCACCGTCTGCCCTTCCACCACCACACTGAAGCTGCGGCTGCCCGCGCTGGTGTGGTATAGCTCCACCAGGTTGAGCACCACACTGTAGGTGGCTTTGCTGACGGGAATCGAGTAGCTAAAGGTGCCGTAACGCTCCGTTTGGTACAGCGCGGAATTAGTGGTGCCGGAAATAGGATCTGTAGTGGAGTTAACCGTGCCGCCGGATGAGAAACGATCCGCCTCGTAGCGCACCCCATCCAGGGTCATCGGGCTGGAGCCGCCCACATCTATGGCGTACACCAAACTGCCTGCCACACCACTGCTGGAAGAACTGCTGGAGCTGGATGAGCTGGAGCTAGAACTTGAAGAGCTCGAAGACGAACTTGACGAGCTGGAAGTTGAATTGGAAGAACTGGATGAGCTAGACGATGAACTGGATGAGCTACTGGAGGACGAGGACCCAGTACCTGGCTCGCCACCGCAGGCGATCAACAGGGTAAACAGCGAGAAGGGAATTAATTGCCGGATTTTCAAGGTGAAGTCCTCCAAAGTAGTGGGCTTTGTTAATCGTTATTGTGAGCCGCGCAGCTACTCCTCAAACACATCCGATGCGGCCAGCCAAAAATATTATGGTCATACGATTATCATCCTCGAACTTGCCTGGGCAGTCTGAGAGGCTGTGCAAAAATCTGATAAAAGATCAGGGCGATATGGGGTAAGAGATGAGGGGAGGAGGCAGCTCAGGTTATTGCAAACGCCTGCGCCTTCGAACCATTTAACCTAAAAAATCGCGCCTTGATGGCGCAGAGTTTTTTCGCGATCGCACCGCGTTTTCCTTTTCACTGTTGCAGCTACTAATCCTATCAACGCTGCGCAAATCTTTTGTCCCTCGCCCCAGCAGCGATTGCTCTCGACCCCAGCGTCAAACCCCAAAGGCATAACATGGAGCAGACTTATGCCATTGGGTGTTTTTCACCGGCCGATAAAAATGTCATTTGTTAAAAATGCCCATGTCCTCACAAAAAAAACGCTGCTTTATAGGCGTTTTGACTATTTGGCGGCTGTTTTGCCCTTGATATAAAGACTTATCATTTGACAATTAAACAGAGCTTCCGCCGCACCGCCATCTGGAGCCTGCATTCCCCATTCGAACAATAAAAAGGCGTCCTCTATGAATTTAACCAGCCCTTTAAGGCAGCTACTCTTGAGCGGGGTCTGCACACTGCTGCTCAGCGGCTGCGGTGCCCAACCGGCCGCAACGAGTTCTTCCTCCAGCTCCAGCAGTAGTTCGTCCAGCGGCTCCTCTTCCTCTAGTTCGTCTTCTTCATCGTCCTCATCGTCTTCAGGTGGAGCGGCTCCTAGTTTTCGTTGGGAACGGGCTTTTGGAATTAATGTGGGGGGTGACGAGGTTGTAACGGCATCGGGTTACCGGTACGAAAAAGATAGAGACTTTGTCGGCGGCACCGTTACGAGTACCGTCGATGCAATTGCTAATACCAGCGATGACGCGCTCTATCAAACCGAGCGCTACGGTAATTATTCGTATCAGTTACCGGTGGCGGCTGGCCGCTATCGCGTGACGTTAAAAATGGCGGAAATTTATCAAACGGCCATTGCCGCGCGAAAATTTAGTGTGTCGGTTGAAGGGCAACAAGTTGTCAGCAATATCGACTTGTTCGCCTCGTTTGGCCACGACGTGGCCCACGATGTTGAATCGCCAATTGTTCAGGTGAGCGACGGCAATTTATCCATTGTGGTTTCCGCAACGGTCGATAACGGAACGCTTGCGGCAATCGAGGTTTTTCGTGAGGAAAAAGTTGCCGATGGGGAAAACCCAGGTTCAGTTTCTATCGGTAAAGGCCTATACACCACCCAGTGTGAAACCTGCCATGGCGCTAGTGGTGAGGGCTCCGGCGCTTACCCTGCGCTGACGCTGCCCTCGTGTGAAGCATGCACATCCTATAAAGAACTCGTTTCTAAAATCGAAACTTCGATGCCGCTGCGCGGCGCATTGTGTAAGGGCTCCTGTGCCACCGACGTGGCGGCTTACATACTGGCGACGTTTACAGAGCCAAAACTCATCGTCCCGCGCATTGCCAGGCTGACGCATTTTCAATGGAAAAACGCCGTCCAAGACCTCCTATATTTAGACGCGCCGCCCAATGAGCAGGTGGAGAGCTTTTCCCCGGATGCCTTCGTCGGCTACGACACCAATGCTACGCAACTGCGTGTATCGAGCACTTTGCGCGGGGACTACCGCAATGCCGCAGAAGCACTAGCCGCCCAGGTGGCGGCAAGCACCACGGCGATCAACCGGCTTGTGCCCCAGGGTGCGCCAACGGAAGCCACCGCCCGCGCGCGGGCGTTTATCAACGACCTAGGGCTGCGAGCCCATCGTCGCCCGCTGACCACGGCTGAGTCCGACCGCTACTACGCACTGTTCCAAAAAGGCCCACAGCTGTTTCCAGAACTGGGTGCGTTCGCTGGCGGAGTTCGGCTGGTAGTTGAAGCAGTCCTCCAGTCCCCCTACTTTCTGTACCGGACGGAGCTGGGGCAAGTGACCAGCAATGGCCGCATTCCCCTAACCGGCTACGAGGTGGCTGCAAAACTCGCGCTGGCCATTACCGGCAGCGGCCCCGATAAGCTTCTGCTCGACGCTGCCGCTTCGGGCGCACTCGATCCTGGCAAGGCCACAACTGCAGTTGCCGATCACGCCGAGCGGTTGCTCAAGACGCCCCGCGCGCAAGCCACCGCCCTGCACTTGCACACTCAGACCTACGCACTCTCCCGCTACAGCATTATTCAGCGCAACCCCGCCAACTACCCACAATTTGGGGCCGGGACAGTCACTTCGATGAAAAAGTCGGCGGAGTTATTTTTCCAATCTATCTTCGATGAAAACCTGGGCGTCAGGGCAATTCTTACCTCGCCCAACGCCTATGTGGACGCGAACTTAGCCCCCTTCTACGGCTTGCCAGCAGGCTTTGGCAGCGAGTTCCAAAAGGTGGACCTGTCAGCGCAAGGGCGCGCAGGCTTTCTGATGCAGCTGGGCTTTCTCACCCTGTTTGCTGGCGAGTACCAACCCGATCCAATCCATCGCGGCGTGTTTATTAACGAACACGTGCTGTGTGTAAACGTGGGTAGGCCGGCTGCGAACATTCCACCGCTTCCCGAGGTTAAACCCGGCCAGACCAATCGCGACCGCATCAACGCGGTCACCGGGCCAGGCACCTGCGGCGCAGGCTGTCATGCCACCGTGATCAACCCGCTGGGCTTCGCGTTCGAAAACTACGACCCAGTGGGCAGGTTCAGGTCCACCGACAACGGCCTGCCGGTCAAGGCTGCAGACGTCTACCAAAACAATGGCTTCGAGGCACAGTTTGCCAACGCCAATGAATTAACCGCGCAGTTAGCAGAGAGTGACCTGGCCCACCAGTGTTATGCCGAGCACTGGCTTTCCTACCTCTACGGACGCCAGGCGGTGCACGGCGATGACGCGCTTTTGACCCAACTGGCAGCCAAGTCGAAGTCGCAGAACCTGTCGGCCAAGGGTGTTATCCGCGCCCTGGTCCAAAGTGAATATTTTCTGACGCGCGAACCTTAGGAGTTAAGTATGAAGAATAACCACTCAACACTATCGCGCCGTATTTTCCTGCGTGGGGCGGGCGGAATTACCCTCGGCCTGCCGCTACTGGATGCGTTTAGCGCTAAGCATGCGGAAGCGGCCACGGTCACAGACCGATTTGCACTGTTCGTGGTCGGCGCCAATGGCGTGGCCATGGCGGATTCGAGCCGAGGCGAGCCAGAGAAGTTTTGGCCCAGCCAAACTGGGCCACTCACTTACGACTCACTGCGGGCGGACGACCAGCAAAGGCAGCGCACGGTAGGAATGTTCGCCGATTATGCATCGCGCCTGCTGGTGGTTCGCGGCGTCGATCAACCCTGGGGCAGCGCTGGCTGCGATCACCAATCCGGCGACAACATGTGCCTGACTTCCGCCAAGATCATTGGCGGCGGCAATTCGTCCCTGGCGGGCGGCGAGTCTATTGACAACCGCATCGCCCCACTCACCGTGCCCACTGGCG
>DAOQGS010000094.1:0-9566 GCA_035338675.1 Cellvibrionaceae bacterium | reverse complement strand
GTTGGAATGAATTAATTATGCAGGACAAACTTGCGCCCCTGCAGGATACCAACGACCACTTTATGGCCAACCTGCAAAAAAACGGCACCTACTCCATTGTGCCGCGTATTGCCGGTGGCGAAATTACCCCAGATAAACTCATAGTGCTGGGCCAGGTGGCGAAAAAATATAATCTGTACACCAAAATTACCGGCGGCCAACGCATCGATTTATTCGGTGCTCAACAACATGAATTACCGTTAATTTGGCGGGAATTAGTGGATGCCGGTTTTGAAACTGGCCACGCCTATGGCAAATCGCTGCGCACGGTAAAATCCTGTGTGGGCAGCACTTGGTGCCGCTATGGTGTGCTCGATTCGGTGGGTATGGCCATTCGTTTGGAAGATCGTTACAAAGGTTTGCGCTCCCCCCATAAATTAAAATTTGCCGTTTCCGGTTGCACCCGCGAGTGTGCGGAGGCCCAGAGTAAAGATGTGGGTGTTATTGCCACCGAAAACGGTTGGAGCCTATATGTGTGCGGCAACGGCGGTATGAAGCCGCGCCACGCGGATTTATTCGCCACAGGCCTGAGTGATGAACAATTGGTCAAATACATCGACCGCTTTTTAATGTTTTATGTGCGCACTGCCGATCGCCTGCAGCGCACATCCGTGTGGATGGATAATCTCGAAGGCGGGTTAAATTATTTAAAGAGCGTTATTCTGGACGATAAATTAGGTTTGGGTGCCGAGCTTGAACAGGAAATGCAAGCGGTGGTGAATACCTATCAGTGTGAGTGGAAAAGCACTATTGAAGATGCTGAAAAAATTAAACGCTTCCGCACCTTTGTCAATTCGGACGCCGCCGATAACACCGTGGTGTTTGTCGAGGAGCGGGAGCAAATTCGCCCCGCCACCGAAGAAGAGTTGGTGCGTTTTGTTAGCAGCAATGAATTAGAACCGGCCTAAAAGTGGAGTTAACTATGAATACAACAGTGCAAAATCATTGGCAGGCGGTGTGTAAGGCAGAGGACATTGGCAATTGTTTAGGTGTGCGTGCGTTGATTGAAGGACAGCAAGTGGCCATTTTTAATGTTAATAACGAGTTTTATGCGTTGGATGCCATCGACCCTTTTAGTAATGCTGCCGTGTTATCGCGCGGTATAGTCGGCGATTTAAAAGGCCAGTTGGTGGTTGCCTCGCCCGTGTACAAGCAGCATTTTAATTTGCGTACCGGTGAATGTTTGGAAGATCCCAGTGTGAAGTTGGCCACCTACGCGGTGCGCAACAACCAGGGCGTAATCGAATTGGCTGTATAGACCCCTCCTCTGATAGTGGAGTCATCCTCTACTTTCAGCTTTTGGCGGCTCCGGCCGCCCTTTTTTATATCTTTATTTTGCAGTAATCGGCTGTATCCAGTGCTTTCGCACCCTTAGTATTTGTCTTTTGGCTGAGCATTAAAGGCAATAATGGCCGATCGCTTTCAATAAAAAATCCACCGTCAGCGGAATATGTTCTAGCGGAATATATTCATCCGGTTGATGGGCCTGATCTATATACCCCGGCCCGCACACGACGGTTTGCATGCCTAACTGCTGTAAAAAAGGTGCCTCCGTGGCGAAATTCACTGCCGCTGAATGATGCCCGCTCCAGGTTTCCACCTGCTTTACCAACTCGCTTTCGGCGCCTTCTTCAAAGGGTTCGATACCCGCTGATAATTCTTTTAGATTAATTTGCGTGTGTGTACGCGCAGCGATAGGAATTAAGCGCTGTTTTAATTCGTCTTTTAACGCTTGGCTATCCATGCCAGGCAGGGGGCGCAAATCAAATAATAATTCGCAGCGCCCGCAGATGCGGTTGGGGTTATCGCCGCCGTGGATACAGCCCAAATTTAAACTGGGTTTTGGAAAAGAAAAACTTGGGTGATTATATTTGTGTTGCAATTCGGCGCGAAAGGCCATTAATTCGCTGGTAACACTGTGCATGGCTTCAAGGGCGCTGGTGCCTAAATTAGGATTAGAAGAATGCCCGGCCTGGCCGATCACTTCAACGGCGTGTAATAAAATGCCCTTGTGCATACGAATGGGTGTAAGGCCTGTGGGTTCGCCAATAATGGCGGCGCGCGCGGCGGGTAACCCCTGTTGCTGCAGCGCGCGGGCACCAGCCATGGTGGACTCTTCATCGGCGGTAGCCAAAATAATTAACGGCTGTTTTAACTCGCTGTGCTGCAGCTGTTCCACTGCGGCGAGAATGCAGGGGAAAAACCCTTTCATATCGGTAGCGCCCAGGCCATACAGGCGCCCGTCGCGCTCGCTGAGGGTAAATGGATCCTGCGCCCAGCGCTCAGGGTTGCACGGCACTGTATCCGTGTGGCCCGCCAGCACTAAACCGCCGGGGCCGCTGCCGCGCTGGGCGATTAAATTAAATTTCCCAACCGCATTGGCAATCTCGTGAATCTGGCAGTTAAATCCTAACGGCTCTAACCATTGCGCTAATAATTCCACCACGGCGCGATTACTCATATCCCAGCGTGCATCCGTGGAACTTACGGAAGGTAATTTCACTAATTGCGCCAGACGTTGAATATAGCGGGTCGATTGCGAGGCCATAAAAATTGCCTTGGGGTATGGGCGTGGAATTGCGCTGAGTATAGCGGTTAATGGCCGCACAGTTTAAACCCCACGTGCGAGCAGGGCACAAGAATTCTGCCGCGCTATTTCAGAAAAGCGTAGGACGGCTGGGATATTCCCGGTATTATCGGGCCCGGCATTTTGCACGCCGTTCAATTAATTCCCAACACTCTATAGGGGTTTTTATGGCAACTGTAACATTAAAAGGCAATCCATTTTCAACCGTGGGCGAATTACCTGCCGTGGGCAGTCAAGCGCCCAATTTTACCTTGGTGCAGGCGGATTTATCCGAAATTACCCTGGCAAGCCTCAGCGGAAAAAAAGTTCTGCTGAATATTTTCCCATCCATTGATACACCCACCTGCGCCTTGTCTGTGCGCACCTTTAATGAAAGTGCGGCCAATTTAGCTAATACCCAAGTGTTGTGTGTCTCCGCCGATTTGCCCTTTGCCGGTAAACGTTTTTGCGGCGCTGAGGGTATAGAGCGCGTTGCCACCGCATCCAGCTTTCGCTCCGATTTTGGCCGCAGCTACGGCGTAGCATTTGCGAATGGGCCCTTGGCGGGACTGTTAAGCCGCTCGGTAGTGGTGATTGATGAGCAGGGTAAGGTGTTGTACACCGAACAAGTGGCCGAAACCGCCGACGAACCCAATTACGCTGCCGCCCTGGCAGCCTTGGGTTAAGCGCACTAAAGCCCGCAGGTTGGTGCTGTTGGGCGCTGTGTTTTTTACGTCAGTTTCAACCAATAAATTAAAATAGGTAAAACCAAAAAGCCGACGAGGGTGGACATTAACACCATCGCTGCCACTTCGTCGGCTTTGCGGTCATATTCTAGGGCGATAACATAATTCATTACTGCCATGGGCATGGCCATTTGCAGGGTAATTACAATTTTTTCATTGCCGGTAATATTGAGCCACTGGCAAATTACAATTCCAATAATCGCGCCGCCCACGACGCGCAGAACGCTAAAAAATAGAGTTTTAAACCATAGCGTCAGGCGAAAACGCGCCAGTGACACACCCAGTGTAATCATCATCAAGGGTATGGCAAAACCGCCCATGACATCTACGGTATTGCTGATCCAGCGCGGCAAGGTTAAATATTGGGTCAATAACAACACGCTAATGCCCATGGAAATAATAATGGGGTGGACAAGAATATCCCTGCAGCGGCGCCATACGCTGCCGTCGTTCGGCGCCACAATAAATAGCCCGAGGGTAAATTGCGCCAGTACCATCACCATAAAAGGCGCTAAAGCCAGAGCCAGGCCCTCTTGGCCTATCGCAAATAAACAAATGGGCAAACCCATATTGCCATTATTGGGGAATATCAGCGGCGGCAGATAAGCGCGCATTTCCAGGCCCATCAAGCGAATAATCGCCACGCTCACCAGCGCCATAAAGCCGAGCCCCAGGGCGAAGGCGCCGGCCATTTTGCTCACCTCGTCCACGCTGACATGGACTTGGCTCATCACCGACATAAACAGGCAGGGTGTGCCTATGTACATAACAATTTTAGAGACGAAGTCCGCTGGAAACGGCACTGATTTTTTCGCCCAAATCCAGCCGATTAAGGTGCCGACCAAGGTGGGCGCCATAACGGCAAATAATTCATTTAGCATAGAGGGATGAGTCCGGGATTATTCATCGAATAAGCGCATGATGTTGGAAATAGTTTCCTTGCCTTTTTTCTCCACTTGCTCAGGCGTAGCATTGCCAAAGCCCTCTTTTTCCACATCTTCAGGGGGCATTTCGTCGAGAAATCGACTGGGAGTAGTTTCTTGTTTTTCGCCAAATTGTTTGCGCGTACCGGCCAGCGTCAGAGTGAGTGTGCGCTGTGCGCGGGTAATGCCCACATACATAAGCCTGCGCTCTTCCTCAATATTGCCGCTGTCAATGGAGTTGCGGTGGGGCAATAATTCCTCTTCTAGCCCTACTAAAAACACATGGGGAAATTCCAAGCCCTTAGAGGCGTGCAGGGTCATCATTTGCACCCGATCGCTGGTGTCCTCTTCCTCTTGGCGCTCCAATAAATCCAGCAACAATAATTTTGCGATGGCCGCGTTTAAATTTTCTTCGTGGGTTTTGCTATCGTCTTCATTGCGCTCCAATTGATTTTTAATCGAATCCACTAAATACCAAACATTTTCTAAGCGTTTTTCCGCTACTTTCGGCGAGCTGGCATTTTGATGCAGCCAGGATTCGTAATCTATGTCTTCCACCATTTCGCGGATAGCCGCCACGGGATCATGGTTGTGGCAGTTTTCGCGCACTTTTTGCAGCCAATCAGCGAAGTGGCGCACGCGATCAAGGCTTTTGCCCGTAATCAGCGTTTGGATGCCCACTTCTTGGCAGGCATCTAAGAGGCTAATTTCCCGCTCCGTTGCGTAGCGGCCTAAGGCCTCCAGGGTGTTGGTGCCAATTTGGCGGCGGGGGGTATTAATAACGCGTAAAAAGGCGTTGTCGTCGGCAGGATTCACCAATAAACGCAAGTACGCCATGATGTCTTTAATTTCAGTTTTGGCAAAAAAACTGGTGCCACCGCTGATGTTGTAGGGTATTTGATACTGCTGCAATTTAAGTTCAATTAAACGGCTTTGATGGTTGCCGCGATATAAAATCGCGAAATCGCGAAATTGCGCCTGACGCCTGAGTTTTTGGCTGAGAATTTCATTAGCCACCCGCTCGGCCTCGGCATCCTCCGTGGGGCAGCGAATGACCCGCAGCATTTCACCCACGCCTAAATCACTCCAGAGGGTTTTATTAAACTCGTGGGGGTTGTTGCTGATCACCTGGTTGGCAACTTTTAAAATGCGCGCGGTGGAGCGGTAATTTTGCTCCAGTTTGATGACGTGTAAATTAGGGAAATCCTGTTTTAATTGGCTGAGGTTTTCCGGCCGGGCGCCGCGCCAGGCGTAAATACTTTGATCGTCATCGCCCACCACAGTTAAGGCGCCGCGCGCGCCGATTAGTTTTTGCACCAGCATATATTGGCTGGAGTTGGTGTCTTGGTATTCATCCACCAATAAATAACGAATACGCTGCTGCCAGCGCTGTAAAACTTCTTCATTGCCTAAAAATAAGTGCGCGGGCAGGCGGATTAAATCGTCAAAATCTACGGCGTTGTAGGCCTGCAGCGCCTGTAAATAACGCTCGTACACCAGTGCATAGGTTTGCTCGCGGGCATTTTCGGCCTTTTCAAGTGCGTGCTGCGGGGTGGTGAGGGCGGATTTCCAGTTGGAAATTTGGTTTTGTACTGCGTCGAGTATTTCCGTATTTAAATCCCCGTCCCGCAGCATCAGCTCTTTTAAAATACTGCGGGCGTCCTCGGTATCTAATATTGAAAACCCCGGTTTATAGCCGAGGGCTTTATATTCCCGGCGGATAATATTCAGGCCCAAATTGTGGAAGGTGGAAACCGTAAGGCCCTGGGCGTCTTTGCGCTTGACCAATTTACCCACCCGTTCTTTCATTTCCCGGGCGGCTTTGTTGGTAAAGGTAACTGCGGCAATATGGCGGGCGCTCAGGCCGCAGTCTTCAATTAAGTAGGCAATTTTGCGCGTGATCACGCTGGTTTTACCGCTGCCCGCCCCTGCCAATACCAGGCAAGGGCCATCGATGTAGCGCACGGCTTCATGTTGGCGGGGGTTTAACTTGGACACGAACACCTCAGGGCAAAAGAGTTATTTTACGCCTTATGCCCATTTAGTTGTGGGGGATTGTCGCGGTTGCCGGTGTTTTTGCCGGTTCCCAGCGGGTTTTAGTAAATCCTTAAATCCACGCTGTGGGGCAGGCCAGCCAGAGTGGCGGTGAGGTGGTCGCCAGGTTTAAGTGGGCCGACGCCTGCCGGGGTGCCGGTAAAAATAAGATCGCCAGTTTGCAAGGCAAAATAGCGGGCAATATGCGCGATCAATTCACCCGGCGGCCAGAGCATTTCCTGCCAGTGGCCCGTTTGGCGCAGTTCGCCATTAACCTTTAACTGCATGGCGCCCAGTGTGTTAAGCCCGGCAGCGTCCAATTGCACAAGGGGGGTGAGTGGAGCGGCGGCGTCAAAGCCTTTGGCGATATCCCACGGGCGGCCAGCCTGTTTAGCCTCCCGCTGCAGATCCCGACAGGTCATATCGATACCCAGGCCCGCAGCGGCAATCCAGCTTTGGGCGCCCTCAGCACTAATGTTGCGCCCTTGCTCGGGCGGCACCCTAAGGCCGATCACCAGCTCAACCTCGTGTTCAACCTGGCGCGAGAAATCCGGCAGCTGCCAATTGCCGCTGGCAGGGCACAGGCTGGTGAGGGGTTTGGTGAAGAAAAAAGGCGGTTCTAGATCGGGGTTATGGCCCATTTCCCGCGCGTGATCGGCGTAATTGCGGCCGATGCAAAAAATGCGTCGGGGCAGCCAGGGCAGGCATTCATTGCCTGCCAAATCGGTAACTAACCACATATTAGGCCCTAAATTAAGAGGTTTTATTTGAGGTGAGATCCTGCTGATAGGCAGTGTATTTAGCCGCGTTGCCGCGCACCAATGCGGCGGGGTATTTAGCTTCATTCAGTTGAGTTTTAGTATTGATGGCCTGCCATATATCAATGCCCAGCTGATCCGCCAGGCGCACCAAATACATTTGAATATCCGCCAGCTCCAATGCCACCGCCTCTTTTTGATTGGAATTGAGGTTTTGCGCTTGCTCCGGGGTGAGCCACTGGAAATGTTCACAGGCTTCGGCCACTTCAATACTTAAGGCCATGCATAGGTTTTTGGGGTTATGAAATTGCTCCCAGTCGCGGGCCCTGGCGAATTCACGCAGATAGAGTGTTAATTCTTCAATGGAGTGCATCGCGATTGCTCCCACAACTGGCGCCGAGTGAAACATGCAGACAACAAAAAAGGGTAAAGCCTAGGCCTTACCCTTTTTATAATCCAACTACTAAATTACAGGCCTCGGTTTTAACAGGTTAACGCTTACCAAGGCGCAGGCTTTAAGGATTGCTCTATAAGGCCCGCTTTAACTCCATCAGCCAGATGTTTTAACACCTGGCCGAAAGGGTTTAAATTAGATTTTGGTGATGTTCTCGGCCTGTGGGCCTTTTTTACCTTCAGTAACGGTAAAACGAACTTTTTGGCCTTCTGCTAAAGTCTTGAAGCCGTCGCCTTGGATTGCGCTAAAGTGGGCAAACACATCAGGGCCAGATTCTGGAGAAATAAAACCAAAACCTTTGCTTTCGTTAAACCATTTAACAGTGCCGGTCATTGTGGACATATGTACTACCTTAAAAATGTAAGAATTTGAAGTTTCGTCACCTGGTGTTTGATGCCAGGGTTGAGCCAAAGAGAGGGATTGCGTGAGGAAACAAGACGAGTTACTACAAATCGAACATCGTACCGGTAAACACAAAAAAAGCCGCACCTTCTAGCTTCGAGGCTAGGTTAAACCTTTTGCCCGTTTAGTCAATCTTTATTTGTTGAACTGGCGCTAAGTTTCACTAACCGTTCAGCTAGGCAAAAAAATACGGCTATTTATGCGGGAAATTCCGCGTATTGCACACAAATGTCACACAGATTTGCTACCTGCACCCAATGGCTGCGCTGCCCTGCTCAGCCACTTGAGGTATGCTTGAGCTTTTAGCTGCGTGGTCTCCTATGTCTACCCCTTCTGTTATCGCCTCCCTAACAACTTTTTTAGAGGATTTTACCGGCCGTTTTGCCGATGTATTTGAGCCCCACCGGGCGCTGGGTGCCATCGTCGGCGGGCTGAGTGCGCCGGTTGAACTGGGCCAGGATGAGTTGCTGGAATTGGTGCTCAACCAGGCAACCGACAGTGCGGCAGCTGTTTTAGCTAATGCCCAGCGGGCTGCCCAGTGGGCGGCCATTGTTGACGGGGTGGAGGACATGATGAATGCAGGCCCTTGGCTGTTGGAGCAATACAGCCCGCTTACCACCCCGCCCGGTGCTGAAGTAGCCCAGTGGTGTGACGGCTATTTGCAGGCCTATTGGTACTGCGAAGATGTGTGGCAGGAATTTTATGCGGTCTGGCAGGAGTTAGCGGCTGAGTCTGACGATGAGGATTTGAATAATGTGGCGGAATTTCACCCGGTGTTGGTGAATATGCTGTTTTTAATTGCCCATTGGGATAGCGCCCTTGAGGAAATGGAGAATCTGGCGGAGCTGCCGGAAAATATCAATGAGTTATTTGCCGAAATCGCCGAAGGCGTTACGCATTTTTTCCAGTTAATGCGCGAAATGGCCGCCAGTATTGAAGGCGATAAAACGCCCTATACAAAACCTGCCACACCCAACCGCAATGATCTATGCCCCTGCGGCAGCGGCAAAAAGTTTAAAAAATGTTGTTTAAATTAATGGAAGGCACAGATGAGTTCCCTGCAAGATCAACTGCTCAAAGCAGGCTTAATTGATAGTAAAAAAGCCAAAACCATTCAAAAGGAACAGCGCAAGCAAACCAAAGTACAGCATAAATCCAAGGAAAAAATCCCTGACCCTATTAAAGCAGCTGCTGAAGAAGCGCGTTTGGAGAAGCAACAGAAAGACCAGGCTCTAAACGCCCAGCGCAATGAAGAGGCCCACAAAAAAGCCATAGTGGCGCAGATCAAACAATTAATTGAACTGCATAAACTGCCGCGCAGCGGTGAGATTGCCTACAATTTTACCGACGGTAAAACCATCAAAAAAATTCTCATTAATGCGGCTTTGCAAAAAGCGCTGTTAAATGGCCAATTGGCTATAGCGAAGCTGGGTGAGCGCTACGAGCTGGTGCCATACCCGATTGCCAATAAAATAATCGAGCGCGACAGCAGTTTTATTATTAGCCAGGCCCAACTGGGTTTAAGCGCTGCAGCAGGTGATGACCCTTATGCGGATTATCAAATTCCCGATGATTTAATGTGGTAAACCTTGTTAAAAACCCGTGGCAGACACTATCAGGCGGCCCGGTTGCCGCCGTAAATGG